>CAYTDR010000189.1:0-10715 GCA_964436185.1 uncultured Candidatus Obscuribacterales bacterium
AGAGCGTCGGTCCAGCCCAACTCTCGAATCGCTTCGTCGAACGTTAGATGACTATCGTCTTGACTGCTCAAGCAATAATCCAATGCCACAACCGCATCATCTTTGGTCAAGCGGGATTTTTGAACCAGGTCGAAGCAGCGCAAAGCTGCTCCTTTTTGAGCGCTGTTAAGCAACCCCGTCATTACAAGCAGATTGGAAAGGAGCACAGGATCCTGGCGGCAACGGTCAAGCGTTTGAACAATCTCTTCCTGCGTCACCATCCTGGATAACATCAAAAGACGTTCGAACGAGAAGGCAGGATCTAAAGAAGACTGGCTCTTCTGCCGCTCAACGGTGCCGATTAAGTCCGCGACTGTTGCGCTACCGTCTGCTACCTTGCGAAGAACGCTAGCAGCATTATCGACCGAGACCTGGTCCTGTTCGACTCTCTGCTGAAGCTCCAGAGCCGCGTCGACCATGTACTCGTTGACATATCCCTGCTCGATCATTACCTGACCGATCTGGACACCATAGGAGAGACCGATTTCAACAGCACACAGAACATCGGCTAGTGTCATCACACCAGCGTTGACCATGAGCTCGCCCAGTCGAATCTTGTTGCGACGAGGGGGGACAAGGAGATTCTGAGTTCCGGGCGTGCCTGGAGTAAAGCCCGCAGCTACTCGTAAGGCTTCAATGCAATCTTCCGTGTCAATCGCCTCATCTCTCATGCGAACGCTGAGATCAAGGGCTTTGCCGAGAATCGATTCTTTCAACACACCATTAAGGACAAGAATTCTGCCCACGGGGAGTCCGATAGAGCTACTGCGCTGCAGAGCGGTCGCCAGCGCCGCCTGGTCGACAATACCCGCTGCAACTAGAAGCGGTCCAAGGGTCTGTCCGTCAGTATAGATTTGCTCTTGCTCGGCAGCCTGTCTATTTTCCAGGACTTCGCCGAAATTCGCCTCCGTGCGGCAAGCGATGTTGAGACACCTGAGCGCATTAGGCTCGTCCACCAGGCGCTTCATCAGCATCGTATTTGCATCCATAGCCGCCTCGAGCTGCTTGGACGACAAATAGCCTGCCATCATCAGCATTTGTCCGACGCTGAGGCGTTTGTTGCCTGCCAACCGGACGCATTCATCCAACTGGTGTTGTTGAATCACGTTGGCGCGCACCAACAGATCGCCCACCATGATGTCAGGGGCCTTAATTGAGTGAAAAGTCTCGTTGAGTCGTTTTTTCTTAGGTTTAAAAAAGCTGGACACTGGAGTCCCACCCTCTTCTTGGATTCCTGTTGTTTGTCTCTTCTTTCGTTCGTTTCTTCTTAGGCTACTTTGTATCTTCGCATTTGAGCAGACTCAAGCCAGCCATTTGATAACTGAGACGATTATCTAGAATTATCCCCACGTGCGAGATAACGGCCTTGCTCTTAATTTACCCCCATACGTTTGCAACACAAACATATCTAAGGGCAAATGTGTAAAATTCATTGCGCGAACGGTTTTATCCGTCTGATCTGAGATACAGATCTTGTCAGGAGCTTCGGTTTTCCCATCGCATCGAAAACTTTTACGGAACTGTCAGTCTTAACCACTCCATCGACTACCAGGCTGTAGGTATTCAGCTCTTCGTCCTGGTAAGAGTGGACAATACGACGCCCATCCTTGCTGACCACCAGATGATAGGCCTGAACCTCGACTGACACGCTTTTATTGTCAACGGATTCGAGATTGTATCCGGTCACCACATGGCAATCCATGACTGTTCCTCTATCCACCTCGCCGGTCGCCCGGGCAGGATCGAAAATCTGCCAAACCTGCCCCGACTTATCTTGATAGCTGCCAAAACGATCGGTCGATCTGGCTTCGGTCTGACCGGTGGTCTTCAGCTTTTTACCGGAGGGAAGCTCGATACGACTCTGCTCGGTGGACATCGCCCGCTGCCACGTGCCCGCCAGCCAATCAGGGATTTGAAACACTTTCTTGTCCATTCTCCTGGGCTTCGGTGGTTGGGCGGCGAACCTGCGGTCGTCGACTGACGCCCCGATTTGATAATTGAACGGCAGGGCAGGCAAAGTCTCGCTGTGCACGGCTGTGGCCTTGAGCCTCGGTGTATGGCTGTCTTCGGGACTGCCGCTAGCCGGTGTTCCACCGGCCGGGGTGCCGGCAGCCGGTTTGGGCGGTTGTACTTTCACGGCCACGCCCGCAGGCGAACCCACGCGGGGAGCCGAGCCGCCAGGCACCGAACCATCACTGTTGCGACCGAACTTAGGATTCCAACCGGGCTTCTGCCCGTACTGTCCGCCCGGAGCAAGATTATCAGCCCAAGCCGGCGCTATCGTCGAGACGACGAGTAGAAAAATAATTTCAGTTCTAATGAAACCGAAGACCGACCGAGGCATCGGTGACCCTGACGCTTTGCCGAGATGTTCCAAACAAAAGTTCGAACCTGCCAGCACAGGCGGCTTACCGGTATGTTCCTCGCCCAAAGACGAAAAACCAGCTTGGCATCCGGAACCAGGGACCAGCACGGAATTCAAGAGCGAACAGGCACGGACTCCGCGCTCGTCCCTTGCCTCTTTGCCTGCCATTCCTTCTGCCGCCTCATCGATTCCAGCCACACCATCAAAACTGACACATCCGCCGGACGCACGCCACCGATTCGCGAGGCCTGTCCGATTGTTTCAGGACGAATGCGATTAAGCTTTTCCCTGGCTTCCTTGGACAGATGGATCAATTCGGCATAGTCGACTTCGGGCGGAAGTTTGATGTTGTCGTACTTCTCGCTCTGCAAAACCTGGTTGCGCTGACGCTCGATATAGCCCGTGTATTTAATATCGGTCTCCACTTCCATTGAAAAAGGAAATGGTGTGTCCGTTGCCGGGCAGATTCTCTCGATTACCTCATAGGGAACACGCGGGCGCCGCAAGAGCTCCTCGAGAGTGACGGAGAGCGTCAGGCGCTCTTCGAACTCGAGAAGCGCCTCATCCCACTGCGGCATCTCGGCCGGCTTGATTCTGGTTTCCTTCAAGCGCGCCTTCTCACCGCGGATAGCGTCCATCTTTCTCTCAAAAATCGACCACCGGTAATCATCGACAAGACCGAACTGTCTGCCGATGGGAGTCAGGCGAGCATCTGCATTGTCCTGACGAAGCAGGAGACGATACTCGGAGCGCGAGGTCATCATTCTATACGGCTCGCCGATCTCCTTAGAGACAAGGTCGTCTATGAGTGTGCCCGTATAGCTCGACGAGCGCGGCAAAATCATAGGCTCTCGATCGAGCACATACATCGCGGCATTGATACCAGCGACAATGCCCTGAGCAGCCGCCTCTTCATAGCCCGAGGTACCGAGCATTTGACCGGCGGCGAAAAATCCTTTCAAATCCTTGGCCATCAGGGTGTGCGTGAACTGCACAGCAGGCAGATAATCATATTCGACGGCATAAGCGGGTCGAACCATGCTGGCATTTTCGAACCCGGGCAGAGAACGGACTATCTGGTGTTGAATATGGACCGGCAGGCTGGTCGAGCATCCTTGCAGGTAGACCTCATAGGTAGAGCGTCCTTCCGGCTCGATAAACAGCGCATGGCTGTCCTTATCGGCGAAACGAACAATCTTGTCTTCGATCGACGGACAATAGCGAGGTCCGATTCCGTGGATAAGACCTGAATACATCGGCGATTCGCCGAGATTGGCACGAATCAGCTCGTGAGTAACCTCTGTCGTCCGAGTCTGATGGCACGGAATCTGCTCCAGATGTGGTCGATTATCGAGAAAGGAAAAGAAGTCAGGATCGGGGTCGCCCGGTACAACAGGCAGATCCGAATAATCGATAGTGCGCCCGTCGAGTCTCGGCGGTGTCCCGGTCTTCAACCTTCCCATGTTGAATCCCAGGGCTTTGAGATTGCCCGAAAGACCTATGGCGGGGAACTCTCCGGCGCGGCCGGCAGGCTGTGTCTCTTTGCCGATCCAGATTGTCCCTTCCAAGAAGGTCCCAGCACAGAGAACCACAGCTCTAGTCTCGATCCGCTCTCCAAAGTTAAGTTCCACTCCGGCAATGCGATCGCCGTCGACAATAAAGCTTTTCACCATTCCCTGCCTGAGAGTCAGGTTTGGCAGACCTTCAAGATAGTTTTTCATCCAGCAAGCGTATTCCCGCTTGTCTGATTGAGCCCGCAACGCTTGCACGGCCGGACCCCGGCTGGCGTTGAGAGTACGCAATTGCAGATAGGTGGCATCTGCGGCAAGACCGATTACTCCGCCCAGGGCGTCGACTTCCTTGGCCAGATGCGACTTTCCAGGACCGCCAACAGCAGGATTGCAGGGCATGGCACCAATCGTATCGAGATTGACAGCCAGGAGGATAGTCTTAAGACCCAGACGTGCCGTGGCGTTCGCCGCCTCAGCGCCTGCGTGCCCGCCGCCAATGACAATTACGTCGTAATACATTCGTCGACACCGTTCGCTTCAGGCTTTACGAGCCTGGTCCTTGGAAACTTCAATGATAGCAAATTGTTTTTCTTGAAGGCTCAAAAGTGCCAGGGTGTTTAACTTGCGGAAAATATGGCCAAGCCGCGGCATCGTAGAAAGGGAGAGCAGTGGCGAATTGTCTCGAATTGCGCCATCATAAATTATTGCTGGCTCACCTACATCTTTCTACATGTGCGGTGGGATTTTCTCCTGGGAGACGGTCTACTAAAGAGATGCTTGAAAAGAACTGTTCGGACTGGAACGATACCCGCGCCGCTGGTCGCCAGCCGCGCTCAGGATGGGCTCTGGCTGCCTCGCTGGTGGTTCTGGCCGGCTCGTTTCTTCCCTCCGCTCAAGCCCAGGCGAGCGTGGACACTGCCTTACTAAAAAACCAGCCGCAAGCGGGAAGAGGCTATCTCCCGGCCGCGAAGGCAAATAAGGCAAGCAAGACTCACGTCCTATCGCTCTCACCAGGATCGCCGCTTCACCCGCAAGCGGACAGTCAACTATTCTTAGCAGAACAACCAGCAAACCAAGCCGAAAAACTTAGCACCGCCGGTAACACTACTGAATCTCAGACATCGACAACAAAAGCACAGGAGCCACCGGCGGCCAAACCCGAGGCAGCGGTGCTCAATCCGGAAAATTACGTTGGTCTGGTAAGGGCTGGATATGCGGCGGCACAGCAAATTCCGGAAATTTGCGCCAAGCTTTTCTGTTATTGCGGCTGCGATCTTACTGACTGCCACGGCGATCTGCTTGATTGCTTCACTTGCGATCACGGCGTCGACTGCAAGATTTGTCAGGATGAGGCAATTTTGGCGCTCAAGCTGCACAAGAAAGGCAAGTCGCTGGAAGACATTCAGAAAGCGATCGATAAAAAATATTCCAAAGAGTACCCCTTTGAAGCCGAGTCAGAGGCACTGAAGAAGTACAAAGCTTCTCGAAGTTGGGCCGACAGCAGCGCGGACTCGAAGCCCCAAGCGGGAAAACGACTGCGCAAAGATGGTTCTTGCTGCGCCGGTAAAAATGAAGAAGGGCAGGAGCCCAATCACGCACCGAAGGAATAAATTACCCGCGTTTATCGGGCCGCCTGAACCGCCCGGTTGTCAACAAGATTTAGCCGGGCCAACTGTGATTGATATCAAAAGAACCTTTTGTTACAAGAACTCTATCTGTCGGGTTGAGAGTGGTTTAGCAAACTATCTAAAGTTCTTGAGTTAACTCATAAGTTTTTTCTGCACAGGTATTCACCCGACTTTCCTTGCTCGTTCCAATTTGCATTCCATTTTTTCTGCACTCGAGGTGGAGTTGTAGCTTAATCGGCCTGCTGGCGATTTTGCTGCCTCATCTTTTACCTCAGCAATCGTTGAGCTCTCCTGGGAGAAAACCATGGGTAAGGCTAACCGAAAGGGCACTGACCCTTCCGCTATCTCGCATCGGATTACAGTGACGTGGATTCAAACCGTCCTGGCTATTTCTCTTCTCGCCACGCTCACTGGTGGAACCATCTGGCTGTTAGGCTTCCACTGGTCGTTCGCGGTAATTGCCCTGGGTATCTGGGTCTCCGTGCCCTTGATCGGCTGGTACTTCAGCGGCACGCTTGTTCGCAAACTGATGCGCTGTCACGAACCCGATCCCCTCGATCCTGAACATGCCAGACTGGTCAGAATCGTCGACGCGCTCTATCCCAAGACCGGTCTCAAGGTGAAGCCGCCTGTTTTGATTTCACCCTTGCCGGTTCCGAATGCGTTCGCCACGGGCCGCTCTCCGAGCAAATCTTTCATCGCCTGCACCGAAGGTCTCTTCGACGTCGGCTTGACTGATGCGGAACTGGAAGCAATCGTCGCTCACGAGCTCGCTCACGTGAAAAGCCGAGACGTCGCCATCACCTCCATGACGGCGGTTCTCAGCTCGATCTTCAGCCTCATGCTGGCGCAGGGGATTCCGGGACTCTTCAACTCGGTGTTCACACCGGAAGATAAGGACCCTCTGCTCGACAAGCTGGAACAGAAAGTGACCAAGCAGAAGCGTCGATTCGTCGGCACTGGCGGCGGAATCGCTGGCTTCATCCTGATCGTGCTCGTCTTCTACATCGTCAACATCTTCAGCAAGCTGATCACGCTTTTCGTCAGCCGCTGCCGAGAGAGTCACGCCGATGCGCTTGCCGCCCTCTGGACCAACAATCCCTGCGCACTTTCCTCCGGTCTGCAAAAGATCGTGCTGTGGATGACCTTCAACGGCTCGGACATCCGCATGAAGATGATCATGCGTGGTTTGACGCCGGTTCTGTTCGTCAGTCCCTTCGATGAAGATCCGGAGACGGAGAAGGAAGGCGTCGGCCAGCGCCTCCGCCGATGGTGGCGTCGCCTGGGCGAGAATCACCCTCCCATTCCTGAGCGTCTCAAGATGCTCGATCAGATGAGCGGCACCACGTGCCCTCGACTCCTCTGATGCTATTGTCAAAACTGCCATGATAGAGCTACATTCCAGTTGCAGGTTATGACCGCACTGGTTGAGACAGGAAACTGTCATGTAGCTCTATCTGGTGTTTTGACCACTAACAAGAGATCGAATCTAGTTGCAACGGAGCTCAGCACCATGAGCACTGCTATATTCACATGCTTGAGGTTCGCTTTACTGGGTGTCGCGGGATTCGGTCTCCGGCACATGTTCAAGCACCTCTCGCCGCGACTTTCGCTTATTCTCATCGCCGCGTTTGTGACACTGGTCGCGGCCTTCCAGCCGCTTCTCCTGGTGCCCGCCTGCATCGGCTTCATCGTCAGCCAGAAGCTCTCCCACTCGACGGAAGTCGTTGACCATGAAGACGACAAGCTCCGGCAGGCCGATGAGAACATGCTGGAACAGCTCCAGATGGCTCACTTCAGGTACTTCCAGGAGTACAGCCATCCGACCACTGGACTGACCTTGGACCGCTCGCGTACTGGTGCTCCCTCCAGTGTCGCCGCCACGGGCTTTGCGCTCACGGCGTTTCCTGTGGCTGCCCAACGCGGTTGGATCACTCGCAAGGAAGCTGCCGATCACGCCCTCAAGGTCATGCGCACCCTGTGGAACGCCCCTCAGGGCGAGGATCCGACTACCACCTCAGGCAAGTTCGGGTTCTTCTTTCACTTCATGCACTGGGATACGGCGACCCGCTTCGCAAACTGCGAAATCTCCACCATCGACACGGCTCTTCTGATGAGCGGTGTTCTCTTCGCTCGCCAGTTCTACAATGGCGAAACTGCCGAAGAGCAAGAGATTCGCGACCTGGCAGACAAGCTTTATGACCGCGTCGAGTGGACCAAGGCACTCAACGCCGAAGGCTTCGTCAGCCACGGCTGGATTCCGGAAAGCGGCATGATTCCCCACGTATGGAAGGGGCTCGATGAAGGTCCGATTCTCATGCTCATGGGCATGGGCTCAAAAACTCATCCTCTTCCGGCTGACTGCTGGGATAAGTACTTCGCCAGCGCCCGTCTCGAAACAGTCCACGGTCAGCGGCATATGGTTTTCGGACCGTTGTTCGGTCACCAGTATTGCCATTGCTGGGTCGACTTCCGCGGTCTGAAGAACGAGATGGTGCGGCGGCTGGGTTTCGACCTGTTCGAGAACTCTCGACGGGCGACCCTGGCTCAGCGTGCTTACGGTGTCGCAAACCCTGGCAAGTGGCGCGGCTACAGCGCTCTGGACTGGGGTTGGACTCCCGGCGGCGGTCCTGCGTGGGAGAAGCGAGTTGTCGATGGCGTTGAGCGTGAGTTCTTCGAATACATAGCGCGAGGCTTCCCCGATGCGCCTGACGACGGAACCATTGCTCCCACTGCCGCTGCCAGCTCACTGCCGTTTGCACCGGAAGTGGTGATGCCTACACTCTGGCACTGGGTGCGCAACCGTCCTGAAATCCTCGGGCCGCAGGGTTTCTACGACGGCTTCAATATGACGTACGATGGCAGTACTCCTTCAGGCTGGATTGATCCGGAGACCCTCGGCATCGACCAGGGACCGATCGTCCTTATGCTGGAGAACCACCGCTCGCAGTTCATCTGGAAGACGATGAAGACCAGCCAGCCGTTGCAAAACGCGCTGATACGGGCCGGCTTCACCGGCGACTGGTTAAACTAAGCGCGGCGGCTTTCCGGGGAATGATGAGTCTGCATCCTGGATTTGGCGAAGCTCTCGCTTCTGCCGGCGAACCCGGACGGCAATGAACCATCTCGGCGGGGCAGGAAGCATGGGCTTCCTGCCCGCTTCGCCCACGCGGTTCAGCCGACCTGAAATGAATATGGTCATGGGCGGCGCGCAGCCGCTCATGACTTTGCCGTGCGACGTTGACCTCTGCAGTTCTGAAACTCAAGCGCAAAGGAATCCCAAATGCCCGAAAACTTCGTCCTCTTAGCTATCCTCGGATTCATGGGTTACATGCTCGGTGCGTTGCGTGAACGCCCGATCGGCAACCACGTGCTCCTGCTCGCCATCTGGGCTATTCCCGCAATCCTCTTGCACAACGTATTCTTCATCCCCCTGATCATCGGCTATCTGGTCGGCTGGGGTTACGTCGCGTTCAATGCGTCCAGAGTGAAAAAGGACTAGCCAGGTAGCGACACTGCGGTCATCATAGAGAGACCCGGTCTCGCTCCGGAGAACAACGACCATGGCAAAGAATATAACCGCCATCGCCCTTGAGATTACGTCCATCCTCCTGCTCATCGCCAGCGCGCTGTACACAGCGGTTTCCTGGTCGAGCCTACCGGACGTCATCCCGATTCACTTCAATGTTGTCGGAGAGCCGGACGGCTGGGGTCCCAAAGGCTCCCTAATCGTCTTCCCTGTCCTGGCCCTGGTGATCTATCTCCTCCACACGGCAATTGCTCGCTATCCGGCACTGTCCGCCAAACCGTACAGAACCGAGGAGCAGAACGCCCGGAATTTTGCCATGGCTCAGTCCCTGATGCCATGGTTGAAAGCCGAGCTATGCGCGCTTTTCGCCTTCATTCAGTGGACCATCATCACCACCGCCACGGGTGCGGCAACCGGTCTTAATCCGTTCGTCATGATCGGATTTATCGCGGTGCTGTTCTTGACCCTAGGCTTCCATCTGTTTCGTTTCCGCAAGCGATAAGCTGAGCTGTCACCGCATGTGACACCAGCGTCATCGCCGATGCCACAGAAAATACCCCAGAACACTCCGACGAAGAGGAAGACGACGATGCAGTTGCTTTGTGGTCTTCTCGGCTACGGAGTGGCTCTGGTGCTGTTCATGGGTCAACCGCTCGGCGGCCGATCGAGGTCGTCACCGTAAGTCAGCTCGTCCACAACTACACCCGCGCCCGACTCAGTCGATAACGACCCGCCGTCTGCTTCTGCTCACTCTGGCAAAACCAGTCAGGGTGAGCTTTTCCATTTTTTTTCCATTCCACCCAGCTTACTATATTATTTAGTTTTGCAAAAATCGCCCCATCCAACCCCAGTGCGACGCTTTGGTTCACAGACGAAAAATACGATATCAAAGGGCTCTCTGTGTTCGTCCTCGGACTTGCGGGCAACACAAGGACGTGCCGCGAGACATCGACCTCCTTGCATCGCCTTCCTATATATCCAATGCATCACCGCCAATACCACTGCAATTATCCGCATGCGAATACTGTTACGCTGTTATCAGATCAAGTTCGGCATCGTTCCTATAATTCCTCGCTATTCTGATAACAGCGCCCAGACAAAAACTGGACCGCGCTTCTTGACTTGTCGATTTATGCAGAGAGATTCTTAGAGGATTCTTCGAAAAAAATCTAGTCTCTATCCGGAATCCCTTGATATAGAGATCGCATATACTCAACCCTGTCAAGAAGAGCGCAACCCGAGATCTGATCTGGAAAACGTTAGTTGGAGCTTTCTTCCTACTTAAACCGATGTTAAAATTAAACAACTCAAAGCAAACCCACATCGAACAAGAAAAAGGTATACACAACATGGACACGGTTGCCAAGGAATGGCAGGAGTCGTCTCAGTTTCTCATCGTCTGCGATGAACGGTGTCCTGTCGTGCGCAATTTAGGTGCCATCGTAAAATGGTGGGACAAGAAAGGCGTATTTACTTTCGTCGACCGTGACTCTGCCAGTCAGAAGGCGAAAGATCTCGTACATGAGCTCGATCACTCTCAGTGGAGCTTGTTGCTCGTTGACGATGACTTCGATCAGCGATGGTCCGGCCCGGAAGCTATTCCGATCATCTTGAAGAATCTTCCTGGCGGCAAAATTGCAGCT
>CAYTDR010000190.1:0-10656 GCA_964436185.1 uncultured Candidatus Obscuribacterales bacterium
TGACTATGCCAGGCTGCCTTCAGCCTTTTTCAACTATCAACGGGACAAGCCCAAAGCGGAAAGGAGTGGATTGGGTTTTGCCCACTCCTTCCGCTTTGACGGCACGGCAATCAATCAAACCGCTTGATGCCGTCTTTATCGACTACGTGCTAGTCCAGGGACGGCGCGCATGGCGTTCGTCCCTGGGTCCGAACCGGGATCATGCTAAAGATTCAGCATAAGCCCGGCGACGGATTTAGCTCTGGGTGCCGGTCTGTCCGGCGGCGCGGCGAGCCTTCAGCTCTTCGCGGGCGCTCTTGGCACCGGACTTGGCCTTCAGCTCCTTGAGCTCGCGCTCGGCTTCGGTGCCCTGGGACAGCTCGTTGCGGGCGCGGGCCTGCTCGAGGTCGTGGTCGACTTCGCGCGAGGCCTGGGCGGCAGCGCCGATCTGGGCCTGCATGTCCTTGGTCTGCTTGCGGGCGTCGGCGGTGATGTTGAGGGCCTTGGTGAGCTTCTCCTTGGCCTTGTCGCGAACGAGCTGCTGCTCGAACTTCTTGAGGGCCTTGGCGGTCTCGTCGAGGGCGTCGCGAGCTTCGTCGGCAGCCTTCTTGGCCTCGGTGGCGATGGCAGCCATGTCAGCGACTTGCTTCTTGGCTTCTTCCCACGAGGTGGCCAGGCTGTCGAGGGTTCCCTCGGTGGCCTTCAGGTCCTCGGCGTCGTTGTAGTTCTTCTCGGCCTCGTTGGCGGCGTCCTGAGCGGTCTTCAGGTCCTTGGAGGCGGTGCGGGCATCGGCCATGACCGAGGTGACGGCCTCTTCCTGGACGGGCAGGAGGGCGATGAGACGGTTGTACTCGTCCTCTTCACGCTGCACGGCGGTGGAGCCGGCCTTGACGGTCTGGTTGAACCAGATGCGGACGAGCTGCTTGAAGCCCTTGTGGCCGAAGTACAGAGCAGCCGCGATACCGATAACGATGAGCAGAATGGTACTGAGACTCATTAGAGTGCACTCCCGTGTTTGAGATGGTTACCCGCACGATCGCTCGTGCTTCCGGCACTTCTTGCCGGTGACGAAGGTGCGCCTGCACCTTCGTGGGTGTTGCGGTTTGATGCAACCCGAACGATTTCGGATTGCCGCAACACACCTGCGAAAGGCCACGACACAACATGGCGTTTCGCAGAAGCGCTGCGCGTTAAGCTCGTGTTTCTGCAAGAGAGGACGGCTGGGACATGGAGTCCCAGCCGTCCTTGAGGCTTTCACCGAAGCGCAGCGGCCCGCTTCATCGCGGCGCTGTGCTTCCGGGCCTTAGTTGGCGGTGACGGCACCGGCCTGCGCGGCAGCGCGGCGAGCCTTCAGTTGCTCGCGGGCGCTCTTGGCACCGGACGAGGCCTTCAGCTCCTTGAGCTCGCGCTCGGCAGCGGTGCCCTGGGACAGCTCGTTGCGGGCGCGGGCCTGCTCGAGGTCGTGGTCGACTTCGCGCGAGGCCTGGGCGGCAGCGCCGATCTGGGCCTGCATGTCCTTGGTCTGCTTGCGGGCGTCGGCGGTGATGTTGAGGGCCTTGGTGAGCTTCTCCTTGGCCTTGTCGCGGACGAGCTGCTGCTCGAACTTCTTGAGGGCCTTGGCGGTCTCGTCGAGGGCCTCGCGAGCTTCGTCGGCGGCCTTCTTGGCCTCGGTGGCGACTGCTGCCATGTCGACGACATGCTTCTTGGCGTCCTCCCAGGCGGTGGCCAGGCTGTCGAGCGTCCCCTCGGTAGCCTTCAGGTCGTCGGCGTGGTTGTAGTCGCGCTCGGCGGTTTCGACGGCGTCCTGGGCGGCCTTGAGGTCCTTGGCGGCGACGCGGGCGTCAGCCATGACCGAGGTGACAGCCTCTTCTTGCACAGGCAGGAGCGCGGAGAGACGGTTGTACTCGTCCTCTTCACGCTGCACGGCGGTGGAGCCGGCCTTGACGGTCTGGTTGAACCAGATGCGCACGAGCTGCTGGAAGCCCTTGTGACCGAAGTACAGGGCCGCGGCGATGCCGATAACGATGAGCACGATGGTATCGAGATTCATTGCGATCTCCAGTGTTTGAGATTCGACGAGCCTTTGCAAGCTCGTTCCAGCTTTGGTGCTGGGTTGGTGTGAAACGCAGACCGGGAGCTCCGGACCGCTGCGAGTTTATTCGCTGAAACCCGACAGCCGAGGTGGAAAACCTCGGCTGTCTCACAACCTGTTCAAGCTGACGGCAACTTCGGGCCAGGCTCCGGGTGGAGCTGTTAACCCTTAGTATTCATCTCCGCCGCTTGTGCTCTTGTAGTCACTCCCGCCTGGTCGCGACGGCGGCGGAGGAGGAGTGCTTTCTCTGGTCGGCTCGGACTGGCGCGGTGTGGTCTGGTGTTGCCCACCGCCACCACCACCGCCCATACCCAACCCCACTCCGACACCAATACCGACCCCGGTGCTCACCGGGTCCGGTTTGGGCCGGCGCCTTTCACGCTCGTCTTCCACCGCGCGTTCCGCCGTACGCGCTGCGTCGTTGGCACTCTGGTAAGCAGAGTTTGCGTAGCTGGTGGCGTCGCTGTAGCTCTTGGACGCGAAGCTCGACTCTGCCTGCTGGAGCTGACGCTCAGCAGTGCTGACGTTGGCGAAGATGCCGTACTCATGCCGAGTGCGGCGGACGCTGTTGATGTGGGTTCTGGCGTTGCCGATCGCCTGCTCGGCTTCCGCCGCCTGCTCGATGTCGAGCTGGCCTTGTGCCTTCGCGCTTTCGGCGGTCGTCTTGGCGGTACCGGCATCGCGCTTGATGTCGGCCCAGTCTTCCTTCGCGACCCGCACCCGGCTTGCCAGTCGAGTGTGTTCGCCAGACGCGCTTTCGTACAGCCGCCAGGCCTCGTTGGTGGCGCGCCTGTCACTGGCGTAGGCCTTCGCCTCCGTGACTGCGACGTTGAGCGCTGCCACCGCCCGCACTGCCTCTGCGTGGAGCGCCTTTTCGCGGTTGACGGCGGCAGTGATGTTCTGCAACCGAGTCACCATCGCATGCGCCTGAGGTGAGAGCGCCGGCCAATCGGCCTTGTCCTTGCCGACTTCCTGCTTGAGGGTTCTCAGCTCCTCGCTGGCAGTCGTGAACAAGTCGTCGGTGGCTCGCGAGGTCGTGTGCGACTCGTCGTCCACGAGCTTCTTGAGCTTGGACTTGGCAGTCATCAGGCTAGCCACGGTGTCGCGCGCGTCATCACGCAGACGCTTCAGCTCCTTGAGGTGAGCAGTGATCTCGGTCAGCCTGGTCCTTGCCGTATCGAGACTCGTCTGGGTGTTCGCCAGCAGAGTCCGTGCGGCCAGGTACCGCTGCGCGTCGTAATGCTCCTTCAAGGCTACCATGCGACCGTCACCACCAGCGGTGCTGGCTTGCTCCGCCTCGGCAGCGGTGAGCTTGTCCCGCTGACCGGTGATGTTGCTCTCGAGGAAGCCTGCCTCCAGCTCGGAGACCTTCGCCGTGGCGTCCGGCAGTTCTCCGCTCAGCGCTTCCAGCGTGTCTTGCAGATGGGCGGCATGCTGCTCGACGTAGAGCTTGGCTTCCAGAACCTTGTCCACGAGCTGGCTGGCTGAGTCCGCGTGGTCGACGGCTGCCGACTTGGCCTGATCGGCGTCGTCCAGCTTGCCGGCGAGAACCAGCGTGAAGGCCGCATCCAGACGGCTCTGTGCCTTTAAGATGAGGGAGTCAGGATTTCCTTCTTCCTCATCAAGGCGGAACAACGCTTCGACCTGCGGGCGAGCGCTCACCAGCGGGTACTGGTAGGCAGCCGTAGCCTGACGCTGCGTGCCGACCTTGTCGCGTGACTGTTCGATCTGAGTCTGCACACCGCTGAGCGAGTTCTTGATCTCGATGGCGCGACGCAGATCCCGTGCCAGAGCCTCGCTCTTGCGCTCCACGTCCTCCGAGCCGGAGAAGGCAGCCAGCGGATCGGAGGAGAGGATGGCGATGAAACCAGCCTGTCCTTGCCTGATCTCCTCCAGTCGCGCATTGTACGGATCGAAGGTGAGGTCTGCCGCCGTCAGGTCAGGCTTGATCTCATCGATCTTCTTGAGCAGACCTTCGATGTCCGTGCGGTTCTTCCTGGCACCGTCAAGCGATGCGACGATGCCGGAGAGCGCCTTGTTGGTCGCTTCGAACAGCTCGGACATGGCGTTGAGCAGATCGCCGGGAGTGTACTCGGTTTTCTGAACCAGACCGCCGAACAAGGTGACAGTCTCGAGCGGCAGGTCGTCACCGGTGATGGTGACCTTTGTGCTGGTGAGGAGCTCGTGGCCTTGCTTCAGCACCTTGACGCCAGGGAAGCGACCGGCAGCCAGCAGCTTCTTCGCCTCGCCGAGCAACTCGTTGGCGCGCTTCTGTCTGACCGAGAAGTCAGCGAAGTCCCCAACCGCCTTGGTGTAGGAGCTTAGTGTCTGACCCTTGAAGCGCTGTTCCCAGTCGGTCTGGGAAGTGAGGAAGCCCAGGTAGCTGCTGCTGAGGCGCAGGTAGAGCTTGTTGGCTGCCTGCATCTTCGGATCCCATTCGGCGATTGCCGCTACCAGCTTGGCCTTCCAGCTGCGGAACCGAACAAATAGGAAGATGCCGTAGCCGAGAAGAGCGGCGACGAAGAGACCGCTACCAATGTAGTAGGGCAGGCTGGCGGCGAACTTCTCGTTGGCGAGGCGGCTGGCTTCGGCGGCCTTCCACTTATCGACGTCGGCGCTGATGGAGCGCGCGATGGCGCTGAAGGCACCCCTGGGATCCTGCGGCATGAACTTCTGCAGGTTCTTCGTGACCGGACCGTTGACCTTGTCGTTGAAGTAATCCTGGTTGATGCCCCAGTCGCGCAGCTTGTTGCCGCCGTTGACTGCTACTGCTCCATGCTGAGGGTCGTCGGCATATCGGACCCAGAGAATGACGACGTAGTTATCGTGAGGGAAGGTAGAGTTGGCACCCCACTTGGTGATCAGCTCGTCGAGCTTGGGCACGGCCATCTTGGTCATGCCGGAGGGGAGGTCGCTGCCTTGCTGGGTTGCTACGACGTAAACCTTTAAACCGTTTGCTTCCGCACGAGCGATCGCATCCGCGCCTTCCAGACCGTTCAGGTTGACTGGGAAGGTAGGATGGTTCGCAAGCTGAGGATCGACATAAACATGCCGGTTCGGGTCGAACTCGGGCAGCCATGTCTTAGCTGTCGGTTGTTGTGCCAGCGCAGACGACGCGAATGCCATGAGCAGCATCAGCGCCGAGAGCGCAGTTGAGTAGACCTTGTTCATTCGCATGAACTCCTTCTTTTCCACAATGTGTGGGAGCGGTCAAAGGCTCCGAAAAAGGGTATCAATCCGCAGGGACGAGGAAACCCGCTCCAGTGGTGGAGTGGTGTCTAGCGTGTGCGGATGGGGAATCAGTGGTTGTCTTGGGTTAGCGGACTGGACTTGAAGTGCGAGATATGAATGCGAGAACCCTACTGTCTCGGCGGGTGGTTTCCAAGCGACGGTTGTCCGTATGTTACGCCACTATTAACGGTGACTCATCACCGGGCACAGTCCAGCCTGATGTCGCTGAAAGCTTGTTCTGGTCGCAAGTTCCGATGGTATGGACCTGTCGTCAAGAGGAAGCCTCAAGATCAAATTACCTTGATAACCGGTCCTGAGAGGTTGATAAAACCTGCATTTCTTCTTCTGGCTAGTGGCAGACTAATTCTTTTGGAATTGAACCACCACGTCTGTACCGGTTATTTATGTGTCGGTTTTAAAGAGGCGCATGGGTAGCGCTTCTCGCGCGAGCTATCGTGAGTTGCAACTTAGCTCAAGGGGCTCTAATATTCAGAAGCTGCCAAGCGATAATCCGTTAGTCGCCAATTCTGCCTGACACAATCTGACGTCACAGGTGATATCACTTTTTCCTTGCGAACGGTAACGAGAGTTCGCGAGTTGCGCTAGACCAAATGGGTGATTCACTGCCGACGAGGGACTTTCTGATGAAGACTCGCAAACCCTGAACTGGTGCGTCGATCGAGAGAGAGTGCGATGTCCGTTCAAAACAGGCTTAAATAGCCAGCTTATATATTCAAGCAGTAATGAATGGTGTTTAACCGCAGCTTTATTGTATGCAGGTGCTCTGTTTCCATACCTTGGCTTGTCTACCCACCCTTTTTTACATCAGGTCGAACCTCCTTCTTGAAATCTTGAGCACCACTCGAACACATCGATCGATCGGCACCTTTTTGGTGCAATAGGCAAGTTCAAGGTAGCAAGGTTCGCTGATGTCGCCTGTCTGTTAGTGCTTTCGTTTGGTGTTATCCGTGGTGATATCAACCAGACGAAAGTCAACGATGCGGTACGGTCTGATCAGCCATACTGCGCACTGGAGAGTCTCCCAATGAAAGCCAAATTCTCTGTTTCTCCAACGCTGCGAGCTGGCAAAGAGCACGGCGTGGAATCGTTGAAAACCCCGTTGTTAATGGTGGCTAAGTTCCAAGGTATGGACATGGGCGATGATCTGCGAAAGATCGCTCAGATGTCTTCGGTAGCTCAGACACTCAGGGACAGCGGTTTTAACGGTGATCGAGGCGAGCATTTGACCATCGCTCTGGGAGAGGACGGCACGCCTGAGCGCGTTCTCTTCGTCGGCATGGGCAAGGCTCAAAGCTTCGATTGCGGTACTATCCGGGAAATGATTCGAGTTGCTGTCGACCGCGCTATCGCGCAACAGTGCGAGCGGCTCACCATTCCCATTCTTCCCAACCGGCTGACTGCGACGCAGTATCCGCTCAAGGGAACCGTCCACATCATCAAAAATGTGGCAACCAACGTTCTTGCAGAGAAAGAAGGCGATACCGTCCTTCACATCGAACTCGTCTGTACGCCGCAAGCCCAAAGGCATGTGAAGGCGGGGCTGAACTGTAGGCGCAAAAAGGACTGTTGCGACTGAGAACGGATTTGGTGGACTTGCTGGTGAACGAGATTGTTTATCGGCATGAATTGACGGCCGGAGTCGGAATCAAAACAGATTCCGACTCCGGTTTAATCAAGAACAGCTCTCTAAGCCTCTTTTCTAAAAGGCTTCCTGATAGCCGCGACCATCTCGTCTCTTCTCTTTGCCTGGGCACACTCCGAGACCAGCTTGACGCTGTTTGCGATGCACGCCCTGAGCGGACTCTTCTTCGCGCATATCTTCTTCAAGACGCGAACTTTGTTGGCGCCGATAGGAGTCCACATGCTCAACAACTCGCTCTTCGCAATCCTCCTCGTGGTCAAGTTTCTGATGCAATAACCGAAGACCGGCTGGTGATCGCTGAAAACCAGAAGTTCGGCGACTCGGCAAGGCGGATGCAGAGGGCAACGAGCCCACAGGACATCCGCCTTTGCCAAACGTCTCGTATTAACTATACTTGTTAGTGGGTAGAAATATTATATAGATGGTTGATTGAACGCCCGCAGGCGGGCGGTGGACATCGCCGTCCACCGCCGCACTGCAGTCTCGTTCTCGGCTCAGCCGAAGTTGGCCAGCACGCCGAAGATCGGTGCCAGCGCCAGGCGACCTTCGTGCATGTACGTCACTCCCGCTCGACACATTTCGGTGAACCAGAAGCGATCCATCGTGGGAAGGAACGCCTCCACCTCAGCAATCTGCTTCGGGAGCGGCTTGGCCAGGTCCCAGGGCAGCTTGAAGCGGTGGCGGGAATCGACCTTCAGGTCGTAGGCGGCCTCCCGGAGCGTCTCCCGAACCTGCTCCTCGGTGACCGGCGCGGTGAAGCGGCAGGATGCCGAGTAGAGGAAGCGGACCAGACAGATCTGGTCGGTGCTGGACATCTGCACCAGCGTCATCGCGTCCGGCGTGAACCCGGCCAGGATGACCGGATCGAGCGCCTGCAGGTCGAGCGGGATGGTGAACCACGGGTTTTTGCTGGCACGCGTCTGATCCCAGAAGCGATGCATCAGGTCGTCGAGCCTACGGTTTAAAACGCTCATCTTGTCCTCCAGTCGATGGTGGGTGTCGAGAACTATTAGTGCTGGGGCGGCTCCGCAAGAGAGGTCGCGGGCGGGATGTGCGGATCGAAGGTGCGCGCGTATTCGACCAGCGTCACCAGGGTGACGTGTCCGATGTTGGCGACCGCCTGGGCCAGACACATCGCCGCGCCGACGCGATCGCCGGACGCAGCCTTGCTGAGGCAGCCATCGAGCCGCTGGTCGATCACGAAGCGGATGTCGGTGTGACGCTGGAGGTATTCGATTCCGCCCAGCCCCTGGCGAATGGCCGCTACCGCCTCGGTGATGTCGGTGAGGAAGTCGGTGGGTCGGCCCCCGTGAGCTTGCTGCAAGTTCGCCACGATGACCGCCTGATTGCCACCACCGGCAATCACCGCGTCGGCGGCGGGGGACGTCGCCTGCGGTTCTGCTTGAAGAATTGCGAACGCGCGGTTGATGGCGGCGAGGGCGGAAGTGACGGGAGTCATCGGTCTTTGTTCAGCAGTCATTCTTACTCCGCTGTTTTTGGTCTTGTTGCGCAAGTTTACGTTCTGACAATCACTGACGGCGAGGCATTACGGCAGGTCGAAGAAGGCGATGGGACGTCGGCGACGCGCTCGTGGCGATTCAGGCGCATTCTCGGTCAGGGAGCGGGTGAAGCTGCGACTGTTGTGTACCATGCAGCGCAGCACGCAGGCGATGAAGCACGAAGCGAAGACGGCGCTCAGTCCCCAGTGGGCAATCTCACTCGTCCACCACGGGAGGGCGTGAGATATACCGCCGACCGCGAATAACGCGGCGACGACGCAGAACGACACCATGCGATGACGTTCCAACCGAGCCAGTTGAGGGGTGGTGTACATGCTGACGCGGAAGCCGCGGATCGCCAGCGAAGTACGGGGGATGGAATAGCCGACCCAGCCTTTCTCGATCGCTTTGCTCTTGCGGAAGTGGACGTAGGCGGAGGCGGCGATGGCACAGGCGAGAAGGGTGACCACGGTCTCGAGGATCATGCGTTCTCCTTGGTTCGAAACGAAAGGTTCTCAGGACACTCGGTTGGCAGGGACCACATCGGTGTGGTCGATACTGAAGCGGTAACGTTTGGTCAGGAAGTTAGTGGGTCTTGCGCTTTGCCTAAGAAGAAAAAGAAAAATGAGGATAATCTCACTTTATTGATTCGAAGCTGGTAACTCAATGAAATTCTGAATTCATGACCAATTCATTTGAGTTCTAATCTAAGCTGTCTTTAGCCTTTTAAAGACAATATCCCGAGTGCACGAACTGGGCACCACGTACGGTTACACTCTACAGGCGCGAATAAGCGAGCTTGATATCAGATCTTGCTCCTGCCAGAGCGCCGGATATTCTTAATACGAGTAGGCCTTTGACCGCATGCGATTCAGGCTGATGGCCGGACTAGAAACGAAGTTGCGTTGACCGACAAGTTGGAAAGCGAGACTCGGCAGAACCAAGCCATTAAATCACTGTGACAGCCTCGGTCTTCAGGATTCTACTTTGAATCTTGATATCAGATCCGGTTCTTCTGGGATTTTCTAACTCTCGCGTGCGTGGCTCGGCGTCTGCATTCGCTCCGACCGAGTTGGAGCACGTAAAAGGCCCTTGCCGTCTGTTCTGCTCTAACGCAATTCCTGGAAAGTAGGAACCGCAAGCGTATGCGGACCAATCCGATCGGTAATATAGTTGATATTAGTTTGCATAGCGCAATACAAATATCACTAAGCGTTGAACTAAATATGTCAGATGTCAGTTTTTTTTTGCAGAGCGGAGAAAGTTAAGCGAAGAGAGGCATGAATAGACAATCTTCGCTTGTTTAACGCCGGTAAATATTAGCTTGCCTTCATTGAATGATTTTCGTCAAAGTGTGGAGTCTCTATAAAGTTTTCTCGAGCAAGCGAAACCCCCAGAACCAGGATTCTCCACCATCAACACATTCGCACCAATGGTTCCCCTGGGGCTCGCCTTGAAGACTACGCCTAATCATGTGTTGCTTCTGACCTCTCATCTCTGTTAGCGAAAGGTACTCATGATCGAAACCACCGGTCTGCTGTCGGTCTCCGGCACGGAGTTTGTTTGCAACTTGCACCGCATCATCGAATGCCGCGGTGACAAGAATCGCACTCTGCGTGACTTCTGTGCCCACGAACGCCTGGCTCCTGTGTGGAGCGAGAACTTCATCGAGCAGGCGGCCATCAACGCGATGTTGATCGTGATCTGCCGGCCCGATCTCGACGCGGGCAAGTTGAATCTGGGGGCGCTGGACGTCTGCCCGGACCGCATGGTCAACGAGATGAACCACGGCATGCGCAGCCTCCTCCAGTGCATCCTCGGTCGACGGGCGGTCCTCAGTGAGGCGCTGGGCATTCGCTCCAACTACTACGGCGACATCAGTGATGAGGTTCTGGCTGCGGTGCCTGGCAAGGTCGCCTCGCTGGGTATCAGTCGTGATGACTTCCGCGGCGTGGCGGAGACGGCTTACCTCCTGCGCGTCAGGAATGGGCACTTCCTGGGTGCGCAGAAGCTGGCGACCTTCTTCGCTCCCGAGGCCGGCCACGGCAACGCCTGGTTCCGCCCTGCCGATATCGCTCGCGACGTCCTGAAACACGACTTCGAGCAGTGCTGCATCCATGCCCTCCAGATGATTCGCGAACACGGTTTCTTGAAGGACGGGATTGCCGAGTGCAGGGCGCTGGTCGCGGCTG
>CAYTDR010000191.1:0-8807 GCA_964436185.1 uncultured Candidatus Obscuribacterales bacterium
CGCGGAGCCGTCACTGACAGGCACGGGCTTCCACTGGCAATCGACACGACCAGATATGACGTGTTCGTACATACAAAGCTGTTGAAGTTAGACAAAGCAGAAGCAGCTAAGAAGCTTGCCCGTATCACCAAAGAAGACGAGCAGAAGATCTACCGTCGTCTGACCGGCAGTCATCCTGTTGTCACTATCGCCCAGCATATTGAGCGCGAAGCTGCCGACGAGTTACAGGATCTCAATTGGACTGGCGTGGACATCGTCTCGCGACCATTCAGGCACTATCCGGAAGGAGTGCTGGCGGCGCATATTCTTGGATACGTAAACAGAGAGACGAAAGGACAGGGTGGTGTCGAGCAATCTCAGCAAGAGATCCTCACCAACACTGGCACCATTCCAAAACCCCAGCTCGATGGAAGAGGCCAGACCATCCTTCTGCCTCAGAAAGGCCCGACATGGGACATAACCCCACCACTGGGCCGTCATGTTGAGCTCACCATAGATAATGCCTTGCAGCATCTGGCCGAGAAGGAACTCTTCGCCATGGCGCAGCACTCCCAGTGCACACGTGCCACCGCTATTCTCATCGATCCTACTTCAGGTGAGATTCTCGCCTGGGCAAACTATCCTACTTATGATCCGAACGACTATACGAAATATGAGTTCTCGACCCTAAAGAACTGGGCGATGGTCGATGTCTATCAGCCCGGATCGACGTTCAAAATTGTTACCGTGGCATCCGGATTGGACACAGGCAAGATCAACGAGCACACCACGTTCGCTGACTCGGCAGCGATGTCGATTGGACGCGCCACGATTCACAACCACCACGGTGGACATGGCATCATCAATCTGCTGCAACTCTTTATCCATTCAAGCAATATTGGTGCCGCAAAAGTGGCACTACGAATGACACCAGAAGAGTTCTACACCAAACTGCGACAATTCGGATTAGGTCAGAAGACAGGCATCGACTTGCCCGGCGAATCGAAGGGTTTGCTCTTGCGTTGGCAGAAGTGGAAACCCATCGATCAGGCGACCACCGGATTCGGACAAGGAGCCATCGCAACGACACCACTGCAGCTTGCCGCCGCTGTTGGAGCCGTTGCCAACGAAGGCGTTTGGATTCAACCGCACATAATCAGACGTATGTACGATCCCCGCACAGGCGTGACAGAGAAGTGGACAGAGCCCATTAAACGACGCGTAGTCAAACCGGAGACGGCCAAGTTGGTCGCCCGCTTGCTTGGAGACAACATTACACAGGGCTCACAGATTGCCGGACAGGTACCCGGATACAGAGTCGCAGGCAAGACCGGAACAGCACAAAAGGTGCGTGAAGGTGGAAAGGGCTACATCCGGGGACAGACTATCGCATCGTTCGTCGGATTCCTTCCAGCAGAAAACCCACAACTCCTTTGCCTCGTGGCTGTTGACAATCCACAGACAGACGGCCGTTGGGGCAACACTGTAGCCGGTCCCGTTTTTAACTCCATTGCCAAGGAAGCAGCCAGATTGCTCGCCATTCCACCCACCTATCAGGTGAGAGAAACGAACGGCAAGCTCTATGATCCAGCGGGGAAGGTCTTGCATCCTGTCATTCCGCCTTCCATCAAGTATGCTAACGAGCCGGCTGTCAAAGCTGCCAAGCAAGCACAGTAGGGCAAGCCTTGTCGGAGAATCAGCCTCTCGAGCATCAACAGAGCGAAAATGATAGTTTGAATGTTAGAGAAAAAGGCGTGAATAGAAGCGAGATAGAAGGCGCAATCAGCGAAATCGTTGTTGCAAATAGCCCAACTGCTATGGAAAACGGCAAAACAGGAAGCGCGAGCTCAGCAGGGGCGAACGACGAGAAAAGAATCCGTCCAGCCGCTGGTTTGGACAACATAGACGATGAACCTGAAAGCGTGTCATGCGCAAGCGAGACAGAGTGTCAGGAAAGCCAGTCGATCGCAGCAACCACCGTGAGCGCGGAAGCGCAAGCCGCAGAGGCAACTGGCACCACGGGCAGTGAGGCTATCCCCGCTCCACCAGCGAAAAGGGAAGGAATCGGAAAAACCTTTGGCATCGTGGCAGTCCTCTCGTTTCTCTCCAAATTTTTTGGACTGGCTCGCGATATCGTCATTCTGGGAGCATTTGGAGCAGCTGCCGATGCTTACAACTATGCGTGCCTATTCACCAATAATATTCTCGTACTCTTTGGCGGTTTGGGCGGACCTTTTCATTCCACCAGCGTAGCCATTCTCTCGGCACGTAAGTCAGAGGAAGCCGCCCGAGATCTAGTCGGGCAGCTATTGTTCATCACCTCTGCCACCCTCTGCGTTCTCACTGTCTTAATGTGGACCTTTGCACCACAATTGGTAGCATTAGTGGTACCGGCGCAGGAACTCAGCCAGCCGGATCGGTTGAGGCTCTGGGGAGAAATTGTTCCCATACTTCGAATCATGTCGCCGCTCGCGATGATCGCCGGTCTTGTCGGTTTAGGCGCAGGTATCTCTAACAGCTACAAGGAGTTCTTCTGGCCGTCGCTATCGCCGGCAGTGGCAAATATCGCCATCATCGCCGCCGTTCTTCTCTGGTGGTTAGTGCCAGGAGTGTCGCGCGATACCGGTGCCCAGTTGCAGGGCATGGCCATGAGCGCCTTTTCCGCCTTGCAGGCAATGAACGCAAAGGAAGGAATGGAGCGCATAGGCTCAATCTTGCAATGCTTCCTCTGGCTTCCGATGACGGGTCTCTTAATCCTGGGCGTAGGCACGCTCATAGGTGCTGTCGGGCAATTGGGAGTTCAGCTTCCCGGAATGTTGCGAGCTAAACCAAGATTTACCAACTTCAAATTCGCTCCAGGATTGAAAGAGTACTTGATCATGCTGGGTCCAGCCGCAATCTCTACATCGGTCGGACAGATTAACGTTTATATCGATAGCTTCTTTGTCTCGAGCCTGGAACCGGGTTCGATGAGCGCTATCGTCAATGCTAACCGCCTGATCCAATTACCTCTTGGCGTTCTTCTCACGGCTATGCTCGTGCCCATATTGCCTCGATTTACAGAGCAGATTGCCGCAGGTCAAGTGGATGAGATGAAGAAGGAGCTATCCAAGTCCCTTCGCATCGTCTGGTTTCTGGTTATTCCGCTTGTGACAATGCTGCTCGCCATCCCAGACCCAATAGTCAAGCTTCTCTTCGAGCGCGGTCAGTTCGGCGAGGAAATGCGCTACCTGGTAGTCACCGCACTGATGTTTCTGGTGCCGCAAGCGTTCTTTTACATTCCACGCGACCTCGTCACACGAGCGTTCTATGCACATCAAGATTCCAATACGCCATTTAGAGTTGGCCTTTGTGCCATTGCAGTCAAGTTCATCGCTAACTATGTTCTCGTCGTCATGCTCGGCTTTGGCGTAGGCGGCATCACTTTGTCCACGACACTAGTGACGGTGTTCAATATGGTCCTGCTTTCCCATCTCCTTCGTAAGCGTATCGGTCCTCTTGGAATAACAAAATTGATCCGCCCCGCTTTTATAATGCTTGCCGCCTCTTGCATCGCCGGTGTCATAACACACTACACTCAAGAGTGGCTGCTGAAGTACGTGCCGCTTCAACAGATTATCGGATCGTTCGCATCACTACTGGTATCAATCGGAGTTGCCTGTGGGCTGGGTCTAGCGATGTACGGACTGATCTGTCTTGGTTTGAAATTGGACGAACCGAAGCTGGCCCTGGCAAAACTTCAGTCGACGACCAAGAGATTTAGACGATAGATGCACGATTTAACTCAGCCTACAAACTAGCGTATTCTGCCGAGCATATAGATCGATCACCAACCGTTAAATTCACACGTTCAGCTCTCCGCATCCACCGTTAAAGTCAAAGTTGTTCCAAGCAGACGGATGCCGGTTGTCAGCAGGCGAACGCACCAAGTAATTCGGTGCATCTTATCTGGTACGAAACGTTCGCATGCAAGTTGCAGGATGCGAAATTCTAGTCGGCTGAGTAACGAACGATGTTCCAGTCTAGTGTCCTGATCAGACATTGAGAAGAAGGGCTCCCCCTAAAGAGAGCCCTTCTCATTCGTCGTCGTCTTTCGTGCGTCAATAACAGCTGAAATCCAGACTCGGCAATTCGCGCAGAGCCCGAGCGAATCTATCCGAACTATACGGTTTGTGGTGGCGGATTATTTGAGATACTTCCTGTGCGATGACATGCCCAATCATGCGTTTAGCCTGGTCATCCGTATATCCATCCAGTCGCAATCTATTATATGTTTCACTTGTCTCAGGTGGGTTCTGCTCCCTTAGCTGGCAACCCACTACATCCAATATTGGTGCGCCTATCTGCATCATTTATTTGCCCTCGCTTTTGAATTCGACTTTCCCGTGAGTAGTTCGATCGACTTGAAAAACTGGAATGAATTCGGCTCGTCTGTTCGTTGTTGCCGTGTACTAAGTCGAGAGCCTGAGCATCTCGGTTAAGCACTCCTTATTGGAGGTGTTTGCAAAGTCAGACATGCGAAACTTGTAGACCCTTCCTCCTTTCGACATGGTATTTAGCTCTTCCCTGGATCCCCAGGAGACGGAATCTAGAAGTTGATCTTCCTCATCTGATCTGTCCTTCGAGAATGAATCGAGTTTCGTCTCTTCAAACCAGGACATAGCTTTTTTTGACAGAGGACGTTGAGGTGTGTCGTGATGTTTGTTTTCGATTTCAGACAAATCAAGAGAGATGATTCTCTTTTTCAAGTCCTGCGCGCCAGTCTGTAGGTTATCCTCCAGATAACTGTTATTAGTAGCATCAGCTGTAACTGTATCCAGCGTCGCCAATGGTGGCACAGCCGTGACTGGCTCTGCCAAAAGAGCGTTTGCTGCTGAATTTATTGCCGCGTTAAGTCTCATACTTCGCTGCCACAATGCTTTGATTTTGGCGCGACGTTTGAATGCTTTGCGGATTCTCCAGGAGGCGAAGCCTACTCCCGCCATGAGGAATAGCAGAAGGACTACTTGCCAGCTTGCGCTAGCAAGAAGATATGAGGCCCCAGCCGCCAGGATGAACCAACCGAGCGTACGAAGGATCATAGCGATACGGTCCTTGTCGGGTCACCAGGGATGATATTCGATTGTAAGAGTGAGTTGGATATACAATACACCCTCGATAGTCATATGGATAGCCCTGAAAGGCGGATAATCAAAGAGATTCAAAAAAATCTCAATGCCGAAAAGCCACATGTACTCAGGGTTTCCGCGTGTATCTTCTTGTGACGTTCTGAGCAAAATATGATCTTCCTGAGTTTCATTTATCAGAAATACGAGGGCACCACCAATAGCACCATTACAGAAATTTATGCCGAATTCGATCTGTTATAGGAAGTGAGAGGTTTAGAATTTCGAATTCGTATCTCCGCACAGAGTGCGCTTTCTCACATCCGTCGAACACATTGATCTATTGATAGTTGGAACAGTCGGATCAGTCATTCACGTTGTATGTCACAGACAATGGTTAGTATTCGAATGACCTACATCCACCATATGAACGTTGGGACATGCACAGTGCACGGGTTTATAGTCTGAATAGAATAATCACACTGTTTCAGATGGCTACGTCGTTTCGCGTTCTGGTCGTTCAAAAGATCAGAACTGAGATGGAACAAGGCACACAGTAGGACACGTTTCAACCCATAAGCTCCAAAAGTTTCACGTTCTTTATTCTTCGTTGCTTTCACCACTCCTAGCAGAGCCGAAGCTGGAACAATGCGGACCGCAACGCTTGATGGTTCGTCAGTTCCACTCGTAATTGTTTCAACCGCGAGCTAGGCCTGCCGGGGCAAAAGCACGCAAACAAGCATCCAGCTTATCCTCCAGAAGTATCCCCGCCATCCTGGATTTCAGAAGGCGGTCCTTCGCCGGCGCTGCTATCGTTCTGCGTTCCACTTTCGGTTTCATCCTGTCCTTGCGGTGCTCTTGCGCTTTTCAGACGAGCGCTTTCCCAGTTGCTGCCATCAGAGAACCGCACCTGAAGAACCCTTACATGGCAAGTCGTTATTCCAGGGTGAAGTCCGTTTTCTTTCTGCCACTTCTGCGCGCGCGTTTCGCCCGGAGCGACGGCAAAACTATCCGGAGCATGGAAGGTTCCTCGATCGTGCTTTTCCGGATCTGTGAACCGGAGTCGGAATTTTACTGCCGAAAGCGACAGGTTCGAAATGTTCTTGTAAGTGATGTATATTTTGGATGATAGCGGTGCATCGAACGGATCGAGATCTAGGACCGCACGAACCGTCTCGAGTCTAACTGGGCACCCATCCTCAGTGTAGAACTCTGCCTTTAGAGGCCGACTCTCACCTGAGGTCTGAGCAGTGAGCGCGCATATAGAGGATAAGATCACTCCAGTGAATATGAAGCTAAACAGACACAATCGCAAGTATGGCGACAGTCGGCGAGGAGCTTTCGCAAAACAACCTCTTGTCATCATATCCGCACTCCTGACATGCATCTCGTTCTCGACTAATCCCAGTTGGGCAGAGGACAAAGGGTCTCCATATACCCTCACTATAATACACACCAACGACCTGCACTCCCACGACGAGCCGTACCGCCAGGACAAGCATATGATTGGCGGCATGGCACGCATCGGTCATACCATTCGCAAGTTGCGTAAACAAGCGAAAAACTCCGTTGTCGTTGATGCTGGAGATATCTTTCAAGGTTCAATGCTTTACAACAAATATCATGGTGAAGTGGAGATCGGTCTGCTCAATCGAATCGGATATGACGTAGCGACTATCGGCAACCATGAATTCGATGACGGGCCGCTCAATCTGGCTCAGCAACTTGCTCGCGCCAAGTACGACATTGTCAGCGCTAATATTGACAGCTCGCAAGTTCCGGAACTTGCAAAAACCTATAAACGATCTGTTGTCAAGGAAATCGATGGTGAAAAGATCGGCTTCGTGGGCGCCGTCACTCCGGATCTTGAATCGCTTGCCAACAAGTTGAACGGTGTGAGACTGGCGAAAAAAGGTCCCCAATGGATTGAACCAATAAGAGAAGAAGTCGACAAATTGACTAAACAGGGAATCAACAAGATTGTTCTGATTACCCACTGTGGATTGCCATATGAAAAAATACTTGCCAGGGAACTACCGCAAGTCGATGTAATTGTCGGCGGTCACAGTCATACCAGACTGGAAAAATGGCTCGTGGAAAAACATCCGGACGGAAACTCGACAGTTATTGTTCAAACAGGGTGCTATGGCAGGGCGGTGGGTGAGCTGAAATTGGCTTTTGACGCACGTGGCCGCTTGCAGTTGAACGACAGCCGATATCACCTGGTCGACATCACGGACAAGATCACAGAAGATTCGGATCTGACAGGCTATGTAGCAAAGATGGCGGAGTCTCTCTCTCCGAATCGCCACGAGACCATATCGACTGCCACCAAAGCCTTCGGTGACAAGAATGGACAAGCCGATTCTGCCATCGGCGATCTCATCTGCGACTCACTTGTGGATCTTGGAAAGAAGGATGGCGTAACAATTGCCATGCACAACAGGGGCGGGATAAGGGGCAACATTCAAGACGGTCCCATTACTATCACCGATATACAGCAGATTTTGCCTTTTGACAACTTCGTTGTCTTTGCCACCGTCAATGGAGCGCTAATAAAGCAGACACTGGAACATAGCGTCAGCGATGGTCTCGGCGGAAAGTTTCTCGACGTGGCGGGTCTAAAATTCGCATACGACAGACAACAGCCAGAAGGAAAGCGAGTCGTCTTTGTGTTGGTTCAGGACGACAAAGGCAAATGGTCTCCTCTCAAATCGGAGAAGCGCTACAAGATGGCGATGAACCACTACAACTTTGAGGGCGGCGAAGGTTACAACTTCAAATCAGCCGAAGAAGTAAATAAAACCGAGACCAAGATGTCGGATACCCTCGAAAAATACCTGGTCAAGCATACAACCATTTCGCCCGGCAAACCCAACAGAATTGTAGAAGTCAGAAGCGGCAGCCTCGACTTCCAACGAGGCCGCGAATTCGTGCAAGTGGAAGGCGCTGCACCGCAGGCTCGTGTCTCCGTGGTGGCGGGCACTGGCCCTGGTGTTAGTACTATATACAGTGCATTCCCAGTGCCTTTGGAAAATGCCAGAGTAATGCGCACCAATCTCAGTGCAGATAGAAGCGGTCGTCTAACATTGCGAAATCTCCAATCGATCGGACGCCAGTACAAGCGAGAAGATTCCCGAATGAAAGGCGATGATTTCTGGATGTGCATCGTAGCCCATCCATCGAAAAGGCATGGTGGTGCTAGCGGGAAAACGATTATCTCGAATCCCATCAAGATTGGCGAAGAACGAAGCGACGATAACGACCGGACCATCGACTAGATCAAGCAAAACTTATCACCAATTTTCGACCGGTTTTCTTCCGACTGCTGTTCCGACGTCTAAACTCAGATCTTCTGCTGCGGAGTTTCCGCAAAAGGCGTTAGTCTTAGAGCACGATGACTTTGTCATCGAGGTACCACTCCAATTCCATTTCACCAAGTCCAGGAACACTCTGGACGGTGCGTTCGATTCGAGTTTCATCGCCAGAAAATACATCACGAAGCGGTGTCAACCTTGGTCCTGACAAGTTAATGGACACCATGTGCCTTCTGCCGTGCTCTTTTCGTTCGGCAGGATATTCCAGATTGATTATCAAAGAATCGCCCAATATGCCGATTGCATCTCGCAGGGGCTGGATGAGTTCATTCCTTCCGGCGATAAAACCGGCCAGAAGATCGTGATGCCCGCCCCGGTACTTGGTGGCAGAATGGGTCACCAGGTC
>CAYTDR010000191.1:8817-10631 GCA_964436185.1 uncultured Candidatus Obscuribacterales bacterium
CCGATTGCATTGAAATTGATCCAGCTACACACATCGAGAATCTGGTCAAATGACGGCAGATATTCGTCTCTGGTAAGCAGCGCTGATCGTGGCACACGGTAGGTGCCATCCTCGTAGAATTTAGATACATCCTCGATCAGGAGCATCTTCGTCCAAGTCGGGCAGTCAGCCTCGAATGAGCTATGGAAGAACGCTTCAATCCGACAGATTTCTTCGTCCAGCCGGTTTGCGTGATCTGGGGAGCTCATTTTATATTTCCTTCTATAGCGGAGCGGTGTAAGTCGACGCTTCCCCGTCTTGTAATTACATTTATGTATAATCACATATGGTACCAGTCGTTGAATCGCCGATGAAAGAACAAGACGTCCGGATCGCACTCCATGGCTATCTCTCCAACATACACTACGGCGACAGTTCCGATGTGTTGATAGTCGACGAACTGGGTGTGCTGGAGGGAAGTTTCCGAGTTGACGTAGCTGTCATCGGTCACGAGTTGCACGGCTATGAGATCAAAAGTCCGGCTGATAATCTCGATCGACTGCCGCTGCAACAGAAGAACTTTGGCAAAGTATTCGATCGAATGACATTAGTCTGTGCTGACAAGTATGTTCAAGAGGCTGTCCATCTGGTTCCTGATTGGTGGGGCCTAATCAGTGTTTCAAGAGATGGGAGCGTTGCCTCGTTAAACGAGATTTGGCCCGCTCGTCTCAACCCATCCGCAAATCCTCTTGCCATGTGTCAACTCTTGTGGCGTGAGGAAGCGCTCGAGGTACTCAAAGACCATGGGCTCGACTACGGCTTGAGAACCAAATCAAGAAAGGCAATGTGGAGAGTTCTTAGCACTGAGTTAGACAAACGCGAGATAAGGAATGCCATTCGCGATAGGCTTTCTCGCCGTATCGACTGGCGCCCGACGCTTCAGAGAAGAGCTCAATAAAATGTCACCTGTTCGTTCTGCAGTGAACGAACGATCGTATTTCAGCGGAAGTTGCTCGCACTTCGGATGGTGGCACGAAAATCTGCATTGTTTTCAAATCGAACAGTTTGGCAGATTGCAGGGACATTCGGTGCGCGCAGAAAACCGTCATCGTTCCAAGCGTCGAGGGTTCCATTTGCATCCATATAGATGATGAACAACCATGTCCCGAAAATTTAATGGAACTTTCTTGCCTTTCTTCAAGCCGAGAAGAAAGCGATAGTTCGCATCAATCAATCGAATGTTATGGCGAACCATTGGCTTGTTCGTTCCATTCTTAACACCTGAGGCTTCTGTCACCAACTCACTCGGATTGAGACCGGGACAGCCTTTTCAATGCCTCAGTTCAAACTGCACTATCGAGCCACCGATACAAAAGACTATCTTCTCTGACGCGAAAGGTCGCTATAAGTCTTGGTTCGAACATGCGAACCCTTTGCATAGAAGCACTCAATACGAGTGAGAACGGAACCGGAACAGTAGAACAGCACTGCATCTTCAACCATCCACAGTCGAGAATTGTCTACTTTGTGCGGAAAGGCAACATTAACCATTCAGGTTCTGTAGAATGTCTTCGAACGGTAGATTCTCTCTTGACTTTTGGGTGAAGAATTCGTGCTTGACGACATCCTACATAACATAGCGGATCATACGGACACACTCTTGCGCCTGCTAAAAGAGCCGGGTTTAGATCAAGAGTTTGTGAGCCGAATGGAAAACCACATACTCTTTGAAGAGACGGAGAATGCACAAAAGCTACAGGCATTAAAAGAACAAGATTCGTCTCCGCTCCTTTTAAAGCTAATCGACCACAGCTTTTTCATTCAATCGATCATCA
>CAYTDR010000192.1:0-10613 GCA_964436185.1 uncultured Candidatus Obscuribacterales bacterium
CTAAGGCACTATCCAATCCGGATTCAATGGTAGCACCCATAGTGCTCAAGACTTTGGCGCCTATCCCAGGCGAGTCGAATCAGCCACAACTACAAGGTGTAATTCTTCAACATTTTCGGTACATTGAAGAATCTTTCCGGATATTGCTGAGAAATTGTTGCGTCGGAATTCGCTACGTCTTTGTTTTGGAAAACATGCTAAGAGATTCTTTAGTACTGTTGGTTCAACCAGCTTCTCCCCAATCCGATAACAGTCCGTCATGATAGTAATTCGTTGTTGCTGAGTTTTATATGACCTTGCAATCACTAGACAGCTTTTCCTTCAATCAGGTTCTGTTCTACGGCAGGACGATGCCTGAATACATTCAGATGTTCAGCCTGGAGATGGAGACCCTCGCCGGTAAGCGAGTTCTCGATTGTTCCGCTGGTCCATCCTCTTTTGCCCTGGAAAGCAAAGCGATGAGCATCGAGGTGACTGCTTGCGATCCTTTGTATGAAATGGATGCAGTCGCAATTTTCGAATTCGCTCAGCACGAAATGCAGAAATGCATGGACAAACAGATTCAGTTGCCGCACCTGTTCGATAAGGATATGCCTGATCTGGCATTTAGAGAGCTGCAACTGCAAGTCATCAAAAGGTTCTCGGATGATTTCCAGGTTGGGCGTGTAGAGGGAAGATACATTCCAGGCAGGCTACCGGAGCTTCCCTTCGCCGATCGGTCATTCGATCTGGTTCTCTCGGGCAACTTTCTCTTTCTGTACAGCGATCAGAGTGAGGGTGGAATGCTCGTCGACTCGCCTTTCGACTACGACTTTCACGAGAAATCGATAACGGAGCTTTGCCGACTGAGCAACGACGAAGTTCGCCTCTATCCTATCAAAGGACCCCACCGAGCCCATACTTCGTTTCTCGACAAGCTCATAGACAGCCTTACACTTTCCGGGTACAAGACCGAAATCGTCCCGGTCGCTTATCGCGACGTCAAAGACGCTCACCACATGCTGCGAATCAAGGTTTAAGAGGCTCAGGTGACCGGTCTGAGTGCTTTGCGCAATAGTTTTGCGGTGGTCTCTTTGTACAGGCTCAGGGGCATATCCTCAAAGATTACGGCGCCCATGATGATACCGTTCATAATACCGAAAATTATCGAGCTCAGTGCTCTGGGATCGTAGGGCTCGATTTTTTCGCGATCCATAAGATCTTGTAAGAATCCTGCCATTTGCTCCTGGAGGTCTTGTCTCTTCTGTTTCGAGTCAACATCATAGGCGACACGAGGATTGGGTCGGATTTGCAGAAGAATATCCTTCTCGGCAGCAGCGAACTGGGCAGATGCGTCTATATAGTTCTCGATACCGTTCTCTTCCATTAGATGTGGCACAAGGCGCTCCATGATTGCGCCGGCTCGCTCGTAGAAGTCTGTGGCAAGAGCCGCAGCAATAGCTTCTTTAGATTCGAAGTAAAGATATACGGTGCCGGAGGCAACTCCAGCCTCAGAAGCTATCTTTGAGATTTTTGCGGACTGAAGTCCATCCTCGAGGATGACTTTTCTTGCAGCCTTGAGAATTGCAAGGCGTTTTTCAGGATCAATCGGCCGAGCCACGAATCATTTATCTCCCGTCTATATAGGACCGCGAACAGTGACTGCTCAAAATTTACTGCATATAAGCGGAACTTTTCTGAATTAGTAGTGTCCTCCATTATATACCCAATGAATGAATTCATTCATTTAAAAAGCAAAGAGCTAGCTCGGAGTGCCCCACAAATGATGGTCATAAATCCTCGAACAACCGAACAGCACGGTTCCTCACGCTCCAAGAGCAGGAAAGTCTCCAAGCCAATATGGATCGCACTCGCCGCTCTGGCCGTTGTCGGCACTCTGGCTACAGCCTCCACAAGTGCAGGCTTCGTTAAAGCGCCCAGGCAAGAGGCTGTGACGCCTAAGAAGAGAGCTGTGCCGGTAGCTACCGTAACTACCAACGTAGCCGCCCTGATGCCCATTCCAGACACCCTCAGCGTCACCGGAACAATCTCAGCCATCGATCCGCTATCGATCGGTTCCTCATCGCAGGGTCTTGTGATCACGCAGGTGAATGTCGAGGAAGGCGATTATGTCAAGAAGGGTCAGGTGCTCTGCGCTCTGGACTCCTCTGTCATGCGTGCCCAGCTGGCAGGCGCTCAGGCGCGGCTCTCGAGCGCACACGCGTCGGTTGCCAAAGCAGAACAACCCAACCGTCAGGAAGACATCATGTCCTTCGAAGCGGCTTATCAACAGAGCCTTGCCGATATACACAATCGGCAAGCGCTGCTCGATCAGGCGAACGCCTCGAAGAACTTGGCTCAGAGCAATGCCAATCGCTACGAGGTTTTGCTTAAGGAAGGCGCAATCAGCCAGATGGACGCGCAGACCAAACAAACCGACCTGTTAACAGCAACAAGCGCTGTCCACGCGGCTGAGGACAATCTCAAAGTGGCTCGTTTCATGTCTCGTCAGGCAGCCAATCGGCTTGCCATGGCCAGGGAAGGCGGTCGGAAAGAGGATGTCGATATATCGCAAGCAGCAGCGCAAGTGGATGCCGCCTCAGTGCAGCAGATGCAAGCGCAGATCGCACAGACCATCGTTCGCGCTCCTGATGATGGCTTGATTACCCGCAGGTTCGCTCATATCGGTGACGTCGCTTCCAGCGCCAAGCCGCTATTCGAGATGATCAGAAAGGGCGAAATTGAATTGCGTGCCAAGGTTTCCCAGGACGACATTGCTCGACTGAGCGTCGGTCAAAGCTCAGTTGTGATGGACAAGACAAGAAAAACAGAAGGCAAGGTCTTCCAGGTTTCACCAGTAGTTGATGAAACAACCAGGCTAGGTACGGTTCGCATCGCAGTTCCTGCATCGTCCGGATTCAAGCCCGGCATGTTCGTCAAAGGTCTGGTCGATCGCGGTCGCAGAACTGCTTTGACGGTGCCCAACAGTGCTGTTCTGGCAGACGAGGGTATCAACTATGTTTATGTCTACAAAAGCGGCATCGCGAGCAAACAAATAGTGACTGTCGGCTCGAGAATCAAAAATGTTGCTGAGATAACCAGCGGCATAGAGCCTGGCGCGCTGGTTATCGTCGCCGGAGCAGGATTTTTGAACGACCAGGACGCAGTGGCACTGGCACAGTAATCGAACAAAAGTGCAAAAAGTACAGAAGGTTCAAACAGTACAAACGGTACAAGTAAATGAATTGGAATATTTCCGCCTGGTCAATCAGGCAACCGATACCATCCATATTGTTGTTTTTGATCCTATCGATTTCAGGTCTCATCTGCTACTTCAATCTAGGAATTGATGAGAACCCGAACATCGATGTACCGACAATTACAGTGTCCGTCTCCGAAAGTGGTGCAGCTCCTTCGGAGCTGGAGACGCAAGTGACGCGTCGAATCGAAGACGCAGTTGCCGGTATCGGCAACATCAAGCATATCTCGAGCACCATAAATGAAGGCGTCTCGCAAACGAGCATCGAGTTCGAGCTGGGCACCAACACCGATCGCGCGCTCAATGACGTCCGGGACGCCGTGACGCGCATAAGAACTCAGCTCCCCAACTCAATTGAAGAACCGACTATTCAACGTTTGGATTTCGTCGGCGGTCCGTTCGCGACTTACACAGTTTCGTCGAAAACCCGCTCAGTAAAAGACTTGAGCTGGCTGATCGACAACGATCTTTCCCGAGCTCTTTTGACGGTCAAAGGTGTCGGTCAGGTTCAGCGTGCCGGTGGAGTGGATAGAGAGATCAATATCGATCTCGATCCGGCAAAGCTGGAAGCGCTCGGCACGACGGCAGATCTGGTGAACACTCAAGTGCGGATTATGAACGCCAACATGCCTGGTGGCAGAGGCTCAATCGGCTCGCAGGAGCAGTCCATCCGTACTCTGGGCAGCGCACAGTCGCTGGAGAAGCTGAAAGACATGCGTATTGCGCTGAGCAATGGAACGTGGGCATCGCTAGATTCGCTCGGTCATATTACTGACAGTATTGCAGAACCGAGACAACAAGCGTTGATCGACGGCAAGCCCGCTGTTGCCTTCTCGGTAATTCGTTCTGTCGGCAGTAACCTCGCCGAGGTCGGGACTAACGTAGACGCTGCTCTGGACAAGGCAAGGAATGACTTTCCTGACGTCGAAATTACAAAAGTCAGATCAAACCTTCACTATGTCATGGACTCATACCATGCCACCATCGACTCTCTACTTTTAGGAGCGGCACTGGCCATCGCAGTTATATGGTTTTTCCTGCGCGACTGGCGTGCCTCGGGTATAGCAGCGCTGGCTATGCCTCTATCGATGATACCGACCTTCGCTGTGATGAAACTGCTGGGCTTCACGCTAAACAACATGTCGCTTCTGGGTTTGGCGCTGGTCATCGGTATTCTGGTGGACGACGCCATTGTAGAAATCGAAAACATCTATCGGCATATGCAGATGGGCAAGAAACCATTGGAAGCAGCTCTGGAAGCGGCTGACGAGATCGGGCTTGCAGTCGTCGCCACCACCGCCACTATCATCGTTGTCTTCCTTCCAGTCGCGTTCATGGGTGGAATACCGGGACAGTTCTTCAAACAGTTCGGCATCTCTGTTGCCGTCGCGGTGTTCTTCTCGCTACTGGTGGCCAGGCTGATCACGCCGATGATGTCCGCATTTTGGTTCAAAGCTGCTGCGGAAGAACCGCCCAAAGGCAAGGTGCAGATGTTCTTCGACAAGCTGTTGGACTGGGCTCTGGCTCATAGAGGGAAAACAGTCTTGATTGCCGGCACCATTTTTGTCTGCAGTGTTCTCCTGCTTCGCTCGTTGCCTACTTCATTGGTCAATTCCGCTGACCGTGGCGAGAGCCTGGTAGCAATCGAGTTGCCGCCTGGTGCGACGCTAAAATCAACAACTGACGCTGCCTTGCGCATCACGGGAATCCTGCGTAATCACAAAGAGGTCGAGCATGTCTTCGCCTCAGTAGGAACCCCATCTTCCAGCGGAAAGCGCTCCTCCGGCAGCGCCGGCACCGTCAACAAAGCAAATCTCTACGTAATTCTGAAGGAACGCTCAGAGAGGAAGCTTTCGCAACAACAGTTCGAAGACATGGTAAGACCAGAGATACAGTTGATTCCCGGCATCAGAGCGAACATCTCGGCCAGCATGGGGCTGGGCGGTAAGGTGCAGATTCTTCTCGTCGGTCACGATCCGGCGCAGTTGAAATCGACTACCGAAAGACTGTCCCGAGACATGAGAACAGTGCCCGGTATTTCTGATGTGACATCCAGCTCTGCTCTCAAGCGCCCTGAAATCCAGGTCGTTCCGGACTTTGCCAAGGCCTCGGACCATGGCATCACTGTTCAGCAGATCGCCAGAACTGCCACCATGGCCACCGTCGGTGATGTCGATTTCAATCTGGCTAAGTTCGATTTGCCCGACCGGCAGATCAACATCCGAGTGCAAATCGATCCTAAATATCGCGAAGACATCACATCAATCGGAAATCTCAAGGTCTCTAACTTCAAAGGTCAAATGGTACCCATAAGTGAAGTTGCCGATGTTCGTTTCGGAAGCGGACCGGCGCAGATTGACCGATATGATCGAGATCGTCAGGTGACGATTAGCGCCACGCTCGAAAGTGAGATGACGTTGGGAGAAGCATTGAAAGCTATTCATCAACTGCCGACGTTCAAGAATCTCCACTCTTCTATCAAAGAGAAAGCAAGCGGCGATGTCGAAATCCAACGTGATGTGTTCTCCGGATTCGGTATGGCGATCGCGGCAGCCGTAGTGCTTATCTACGCGGTGCTGGTCCTGTTGTTCAATGACTTCCTGCATCCATTGACGATCATGATGTCACTGCCGATGGCGATCGGTGGTGCGGCAATGGGCTTGATCATGGCACACCAGTCAGTCGGACTTTATGCATTGATTGGTATCGTCATGCTCATGGGACTGGTTACGAAAAACGCGATCTTGCTGGTCGAGTATTGCCTCATGTCCATGCATCGCGGGACACCGAGAGATGTGGCGTTGAGAGAAGCGACTGACACCAGGATGCGACCGATTCTGATGACGACTGTAGCAATGATTGCCGGAATGATTCCGATCGCTCTGGGCATCGGCGCCGGCTCCGAAGTGCGCGCCCCTATGGCAGTAGCAGTGGTCGGTGGTCTGGTAACATCGACATTCCTGACACTAATTGTGGTACCGGTCGTGTTCACCTATGTAGACGATTGGAAGCAGAAGATCGGTCGACTGGGGAAAAGCTCCAAGAGCGCAGAGGAAGCAACCGCTGGGGGCGTAACGCTGCAGAAGACAGTCGTTCGGTAGTTGAATCGGACGCCTCCCCGACATCGTTCAAACTGAGGCGATTACTGAACTATGAGAATGCAAAAGAATGAACGCATGGTCTTCGATCATGCATTCATTCATGGGAATTTGGCAGGTGCAAAGTTACTGAGGCATGGCTGGCAACGCAGATAAAAACTCGGCTTTCTGTAGGTTCTCACGACTTTTTCATATTCCTTGAATAATCTGTGGATATTACCAGCGACCCTTAAGTTAATCCAGCTTCTGAGCAAGTTGGGTTTTAACCCGGCGTTTTACGCGGGAGGTTGAGAATGCCTGCAGACACGGCTGAGACTCTGGAGCCCCAGATGACCACTGGTCCTTCGTTAGATGTTGCAAGCGAAAATTTGTTCGAGGACACATTTTCGCCTCCATCGAACAATGGACCACAGCGAGACACAGAGCAAGATGGAAATTCAGCTCGAGCTGCTCAACCGGATGCCCAGCGAGAAGCCGCCGTTCCTGCAGCGAGTGGCAGCCAGCCACAAACAGATACTTCTACCGCCAGTCACGGCGCAGACCGTTCGCGTGATACGGAAGACGTCGCTTCTTCCGTATCAGGAGTTGAAAACGCTCTTTTCATGGACGCCTACTCACTTTTCGCCAGCAGCGAAAATCCGCAGCACGCCACCTCCGATAGTGCCGACCAATCCATTACTGCACCTGACCCTGAGATTTCTCATGAGGTACTCGGAGCAAAGTTGCCGGCGCGCGGAAATGGCGCTGACAATAGTCCTCGCCCGCTAGACAGTTCCAGGCAAGTGCCAATCAGCGACGGTAGCCTCGCGTTAGAGCTCACTCAATTCGAAGAGCGCCTTGGCAGAATGGGTATGTCGCCCCAAAGCGCGCACGAAGTGTCACTGCATCTAAGGCACACGTTCAATCGTCTCGAAAAGGTCAACCCTGAAAACTTTGGCAAGCCCAGTCCCACCTCTCAGCTCCAACGTATCATGACTGACATGACCCGCGTGATGGAAAGCGACGGTGTCATTGATGGTCAGTTGGTTCTAAGTCAGAGCGACCAGAACAAAATTGTTGAGGACATGGCTAGAAGCGCCGCTGATCCTGAAAAATACATCAATCAGGGAATCCACAATGACTGCGTCGCTCAGTCTAACCGCATTGCGCACATGACGACGGACGCAGCAGACGCGATTCGAATCGGCGCCGATATCGCCACTACTGGGCGGACCCTGTTGCTCGGTGCACCAGGAGACACACCAGTGAAGGTAAAAGTAGACACTCAAAGTATAAAGCTCGATCCCGAGTCCCAAAGATCGACAGCCGTATCCAGCGAGGCTGGCGATCGCACGGCGTTCGGACAGATGTATGGCCTTGCGGCCAATGAAGGAACCAACGATGAAAAGGCAAGGCGCACATTCCCAGATGGCAGTGTGAGATTCCTTTATCAGCAACTGACAAATCCGAAGCCATCTGATTCCGGCGAGCGCTTCTGGAGGTATCAGAAACAGCAGGACGGAACCTTTGGCGATGGAACAGTCATTGGCATGTCACCGCAAACAGACTCCCATGATGCTGCGAGGATGGCGCGCATCACCATGGGCGAGACATCGGGCTTATTCATTTACTCGCCGGATTCCGACAAGTCATTTCCTGGCGGTGAAGCCGCGTTCATGGATCCGGAATTGAACAAAAAGTTCCTCGAAGACCAGAAGAAAGAGGAAGCTACATCAGCGGAAGAATCGAAGAATATCGAAGGAGTCGATTACTACAGTACAGATCCCCAGCTTCGAAAGCTGGCGCAGGAGTATCAAGACAGAACAGGACGACCTGGAAGATACATGGTCCACATATCAAAATTGCCGGAAGTCAACGCCAGCCCTAAAGACGACCTGCATCAGATGACCCTCAAATTCAAGAAGGACACCGGTACCTTTGATGACGATGGCCAAACCTGGGGGACACAGAGAGATCGACCCGGAAAAGATATGACTGCTCAAGAAGTAATTCATGCAGCAAGACACGATCGACCAGCAGAACTTTCACCACCCGCACCGGTTGCATCTCCGATTGCCTCCAGGGAGCAGCATGCGCTTGAGGCTGGTTTATCAATTGAGTCGTTGCGGGTGCTTTATGGATTGCCTTAACTTTTGCTCTCTTCCCCAAAAGCAGCCTAGTCCCGGCGACTGAACCGACACATAGTTGGTTTTCACGATGACGCGAGAGCAGCTCATCGTCGATGTGACTCCGCTATCTCCAGGGCAGTGAGAGTTCTGCACGGCGCGCAGAAGACCGTGTGCCACGCAATTCATACATTTCAGGCTGCCATACACATGCATGGCAGCCTGAATTTTCTATATTTGCAATAGTCTTTGATTGCCAGCGTAACCTTTTGCTCGCTTTACGAAAGAAGGAGGCTTGGCGCGCAATCTGAGGTCAGTCCGGAAGTTGATTAAACAACGAGTGCAGGCATCTCGCTCAAAGACAATCTGGATACGAGCTTCTCATTACGCTCGGTGAGCTGCTGTAGCTGCTCGAGAAGAACTTCAATGGTTCCCTGATCGATGCACAGGTTAATCACTCGCTCTTCGCCGTCTTCGATAAAACCAATACTGATGATGTTATTGATCAGACCAGCTGCTGGCTCGTCTGCCTCATCACCTGTAAAAATCGGCTCAACATTCGAACTAATGCCGATGCTGGTTACGACCTTATCTCTTCGCTCAATCGCGAGAACGGCATACGCACACAGTTTCAGCGCAGAGCCGACGCCCAGCAATTGAGTTACTCTACCGGTCAGTTGCTCGACATCGATCTGATCACCATCTTCGCAAAGCGAGATGAACGTTTCGACGAAAGCTCCGACAACCGCTTCCTGAACAAGCGATCCGCGATAGCAATAAATGAAGATGTTGACGAGAAGATAAATGAGTTCGGAAAACTCTTCGATATCACTCTCAATCTCGTCCTCTATGTAGATCTCTTGCACCAGATCGTCCGGATCATACACCAGGGGCGCCTGTTCCAGCTTTTCTAAAAGGACTTTGAATTCATCGTCTGAGATTGCGCACAACATCTCCAAGGCACCAATCTGACTCTCACTAATCTCGGATTCAAACATGACAATCTCCACGCACAGTACGGAAAGGAGCCACGATCATAGCACCTAGATTCAGTTGGAATAGAAAGCAAAACGCATTGTAACTTCGCTCATGTTAGCGAGCATCACCGACTCAACCAGCCTGATCAAGCCACTTTTGTGATCTTGTGATCTTGGACAGGTGCCTCCATATCCTTTCGTAGTTCTCCCTTAGCGCGATTGCTCCATTAAGGATAAACTTGGCAGCATCCGCATTAAAAAAACCACAGTCTCGACCATTGTGAAGGGAGTTTTGTCAGGTTTGACCGAAGCAGACAGCTTAAGACCGTTCGTGTCGACAGAATGCTGGGACGAATCCAACGGGGAGGAGTCTACGGGCTCGCGACTGCTGCGAGAAGCAAGAGTTCTCACATATGGCATCGGCGGCAGTTTCGCCGATGTCGCCAGGAATCCCATGCAACGAGCACCAGAGCTGGCTCTGGCCTGCGGTTTCGGTATGGGAATGAGAGTTCTTTCAAAAGCCGGAGCCCCGGGACGCATTGTGGCTGGTGCCATCGGCACCGGACTGCTTGCCAAAATGGCTGTAGATGAGTTCAGCGGAGACCGTTGGAGTCGCTTCGGTTCTGCTATGAACTCCGCCTGGAGATCCGAAGCTAACCTAGATAGTGCCGTACTGGCTACCAGGGACTCAGTCGGATCACTGGCGGTCGACTTTTCAATCGGTGCCCTTGGATTTGGTTTTGCCGGAAAGCTGCTTCCGGAGTCGAACTTCTCCCATCTTTCAGGTCTGCGTGGGTCTCAGCCAACAGCACAAAGTCGAGCCGCTCATCTTCTTGCTGAAACTTCGAGTACAGCAAGAACAGGCTTCGCCAGCGAGCTAGCCGCGATGCGCAGATCGGGCACCCTGAGATCTGCAGATATACTAGCCGAAGAGGTAACCGCCGGAAGCAGAGCTCGTGCAGTAACAGAGCCACTACAAGTAGCTCCGGCGGCAACCGACGCGGTCAGCGCGACATCACCGCTGCTACAGCGAACATTAAGCTAAGCGGCTCCACCCATTGCTACACCTGGGGTTCGGTCCGGAGACTATGCAGTCCTGGGTACTGCAACCAACCTGGCTAAAGAGTTGCCCAGCCTTTCTACTATCGGCCAAGCATCGGTCGAAACAATACCTGCACCGGTATTAACAGTGACG
>CAYTDR010000193.1:0-9497 GCA_964436185.1 uncultured Candidatus Obscuribacterales bacterium
TTCTTGATAGTTGAATTTTGCTCGACCTTGGTATCAGGACATTGCCAGCAATGTCCTGATACCAAGGCTGATAGAGGCAATCGTATGAATAGTCCTAGGATCATTGACGAATCAAATATACATCTCCAGTTTCCGTTTCGTTCTTGCACATTTCATGATTTGCGCAGAAGCCTGGCTGGCTCAATGACAACTCTGATTCGAAGTTTTCTAGTGCAGCTCCAGTTTAAGAAGAGCACACGTTATACCTTGACGAGGTATCAGTTGATTGCCTCGGGACTTCCATGCCTCCGATATGATGGATTGGCCGCTTCTAATCATTCCTAGCCAAGCAGAAAGCATTGAAGTGCGTTGTTGACGACAGCGGAGTGCAACTATCGGTGATGGCAGGCTCGAACTCCAGATTGTATCCAGCTATTGCTTCATGGACGCTTAAAAGATGAGTTGATAGTACATTTCGATCGCGGGATGCAGTCCTGAATTATTGATGATTGCAATAATAAACTCGCCGTCAATCTTGCACGATTATTGGCGAGCAAGCGTGCAACTACTTGGCAGTAAAATTGCAATGCACTATCGTAGAAATGGTGACGTAGAACTCGAAGGACATAAAATCGTGCAAGCTCAACGAGAACGAGAAAAAAAGCTAGATGAATGTTTGCAAAATTATTTGTCTGAAGGCCGATCCACTGCTGAGCTAGCTTATGACAAAGCCGAATCTGCCATTACAGAGCTCTATGGCTTTGTCGGACTGAAAAGACCTCGGTTTGTTTACTGCGATAGTCCATTCCATATGTCCTTAGAGGCAGCAGGGCTGTTTAGAAGGTTAGATAAGAACGGAGAAGAGGCGCAGGTCAGACTGGAAACGCAGTTCCAAGCTTTGTTAGACTCGCGGTTGAAAGAAATCTCCGCAAAGCTGGCACGAGAGCTGGAGCCGTCCACGCTGGCATCACTAGAGGAAAATTTGAGGCTGCCGCTTCATGCCCAGCTCGTTCAAAACCTACATCATCCTGTTACATCGCAGTTCTTAGACCATACTGAGAGCAAAGACCCTTGCGCTTTTGAAGCTTACCGCTGGTCTTGGCTCACTCAGTGGTCTCTCGATCGGCTGGCCATCGCGGACTTCGGTCGCAAGCACATCCTCGACATGGATCGGGATTTGACTTTCGATCCATTTGTAGTGCTGTGTCTCAACACTCATGCCATTCTTCCTCTCGAATCAGTATGTTTCATCTCCAGACGCCCTGCACTGATTCGTTTGAATGATGTCGGCCAATTGCATTGCAACGATGGTCCGTCCATATCCTATGCCGATGGATACGAGCTTTTCAAATGCGACGGAGTAAGCATTCGGTGGCGAAATGTTTTCGACTTGGGAATTCCGCTAATTGATAAAGATAAGCGAATTGAAATGATGAACGATGATTATGCATCGTTAGGCGAAGTCAATTCTCAAACGACAATTGCCGAAATTGCTGCTGCCGCTCAGTCGCGACGACTCGCATTGGTTCGGCGCTACATGAAGATACGATGTCCTCAGGCAACAGAGATTGTTCGGCGTTTGGTCGCGACATTGGTGCTTGATAGCAGACTTGAAAGTTGCTTGGTCCCGCCCAAAATAGATCCAAATTGTTCAGGCACGAATCAAGAAATCAAGATTGCGATGAACAAGAAGGGACTCCATAGCCTAATGGAGCCTGCCATTGTTTTCCCCGACGGATATGCGCTGTATTGTCTGAATGGTACTATCCAACAGCCATACGTAGTCGAGCATCCCGAAGAAATTACTGTTGGTCAGATCGTTCATGAAATGGATTCTGAAGTCCGACAGGAATTGATGTTCCAGTATCTTAGTTGGCGGTACGGACTGCACCGCTTGGTGACTTCTATATCAAAGGAAGGGCTGAAGGACCTCTTCGACTTCTCGCAGGAGCGAGTGACCCACTTTCTCAAATTATATGGAGGCGAATACGCGTTGGTGGCAGATCAAGAGCTATTTTGCCTCTTCAACGAGCGTCCTGTGGAAATCAGGCTTAATCCTAAAGTTAATTCCAGACCCATTGCGGAGGGTGCGGCAGTGACGCTGGGAGATGGTTCGCATCTCTATACATGGAAAGGTCGGCTGACAACATCAGAGAATATTTTGTTGGATCCGTCATCAATAACCGTGCAATTCATCGACAAGTTCAACTTCAGGTCTATTGATCATCAACAACTCACCAAACTTTATTTAAATTACCGATATCAGCTTCCATCGGACCAGTCGCAACCCCGCGACGATATGTGGTCCCTGCTCTACCAACACTACAAACGACGAATGCAAGAAAGGGGTCATGATTTTCTAGATGTAGAAGAGTGGGCTTGCATAATCGACGAACGCCCAATCGTAATCAACATTGATGAACACCGCCGGTTGCACTGTGAGTCCGGACCGGCTGTTGAATACATGAATGGAGATAAGTTATATGCCTGGCATGGCCTGATTTTGAACACAGAACATGTCTATTTGATCGAAGAGCCAGAATTGATTACAGTCAATGAGATCGATGATGAAGAAAACACCGAGATTCGCCGAATAATGGTAGAGCGCTTCGGCTCCGAAAAATACCTCGAAGCAGGCGGGGCCATAGAGATTAATAGCGATGAATATGGCACGCTCTTTTGTAAAAATATGCTTGGTGACGAGTCATTAATGATGGTGCGCGTGCGGAACAGCACTCCGGAGCCGGATGGCAGTTATAAGCATTATTTCCTGCGGGTTCCGCCCTTCATGACTACAGCCAAGCGGGGAATAGCATGGACCTTCGGCCTGTCGGAAGAAGATTATCAACCTAATAAGGAAACTTGAGCCTGGTGATTCGATTGGTGGTCAGAAAATACCTTGCGTACAAAGGCAGCAGACAGTTTCCAGACTACCAGAACTGCACGTCAGGAAGTGGTTCGATTGGTTGCCGCGCCATGGGCGATACGACGAAAGGTTGATAGCACCGCCAGCGGTATTGCCAGCTCGTTTGAAAAAACTATGAGATCAGTTCTCCAGCGCCAGCCAGAGGATTATGCGAACAACGCGGAACTTACTTACTGGTGCGTCGTCGTTGTGTGAATTCGAAGTCCCAGCAGAGGAAATAGATTGCCTCAAGCGTAATCAAGCCAAGAAGAACGGTCAGGAGCACTGGGTTGAGCAGCTCCGGCGTTTCCGGCCAGACGTTGAAATGGAATGCCGCATTCAGGGCAATCATCGGAATTAGGAATGTAAGAACTATCATGGCGAGCTGTGCGGCTGTCGCTGTAGTTCCTTGCCAATGCCACCGGAGACCATCCCACCAGTAGATGGGAGCGATCTTCCATCCCATTCTGTTAGCTGGATAAAGGAAACGTCCGCCTCTCAGTGGAACAAATCCCCGGTCGCAGCCGTTACATTTGAAAGTCTCTGTATGTCCATAAGGTTCGAGTACACCACACTTGCAGCGTGGGCATGGATAGCTCTGGTTGAGCAGAATAACTTGTTGTCTATAGGAGGTGTGTTGGTACGAGGGATGAAACATATCGGGCAAGATCCTGAGGTTTGCGGGGTAGCAGCAAAAGATTCGGCGGCGTCCTGAGAAGGAGCGCCACACTTGATTTCTTATAAATTCCCAAGTCGTATATCTACCTGGCATTTGATAGATACCCGGGATTTGTCGCTCAACCTACAAGTCAAGAGAAAGATTTAACAAATTTAATCCTTCTTGTATCTTGTAGTTATCCGCCAGAGCGCGTTTTTGGACGTATATACGCATTACAAGACGTGCCTAATAATTTTTAGAGCCCATGTCAAGGCTAGGACGTTATAATGCCTCAGGACAGATTTGGCTGGAAGTAAACGCAGGGGCTAATTTAAATTGAGAGCACTGTTACCGTTCACCAAATATCATGGATTGGGGAACGACTTCATTCTTATAGATGCAACGGATTTGTTGCTGGATAGCAGGCTGTTCGATTTATTGCAGAACTGGCCAGAGCGGGTTGAAAGCCTGGCATCGACTCTATGTCACCGAAACCTTGGGATTGGGGCTGACGGAGTAATTCTGGCACTGCCCGTTTCTCTTGGTAACAAGGACGAAAGTAGCTGCCCGGGTGACTTCCCTCGCCGCCATGAGGCAAGCGATACTCCAAAAGCGATTCGGACCTCGGGTGTAGAAGCTCAGTATGTAAAGACGGTCAAAGACTTGGTGGGCCACTACCCTGAATATGATGGTTCTAGCCTTTCCTGGATCTATACAAACAGTGACGGATCGCCAGCAGAGATTTGCGGAAATGGATTGCGTTGTCTGGCGCAGTGGGCTTTCAGCCGCAGATATGTATCGCAATCATTTTTGATCGACACGGTACGAGGCAAACTATCTGCCACCATTGGAGAAGATGCCAAAACATCTCGGGTAGATGTCGGTCAACCGATCGTCGATCCGGCTGGCATCCCTATTTATCGCGAGGACTCCAACGAGAGTTTATCCAGCGATTTGACGGTTGGCGGTAAGACTATCTCTGTTATCTCGGTCGGGATGGGCAATCCACACTGCGTTACTTTCGACGATATGGGATCTATATATCGTCCAGGCGATGCGGAATTGGCTCGATTGGCTCAAGAGATTCAAGCTGCTCCGCTCTATCCGGCGGGCGTAAACGTCGAGTTTGTAAAAATACTTTCTAGAGACCAGGTTCGCTGCATTGTGTATGAGCGAGGTTGTGGTTTCACTCAGGCATGTGCAAGCGGCGCCGCTGCTGTGGTGGTCGCCGGTGTACTCGATGGAAGGCTGGATCGCAAAGTCAGGGTAGAATTGCCTGGCGGTCCGTTATCTGTGGAGTGGCTGCATGCCGACAATAAGGTCTATATTCAAGGACCAGCGCAGGAAGTCTATACAGGAGTAATGCGACTACCTGATCGACTTGCGCCACAGCAAGAGTTTTGCGTGGATTCGACCGAGATGGAGGCCAACCGCTGAGATGTTGCCAGTCGAAGATAGGCGGATCTGGATTAAGAGTCGGCGCAAGAAGCGAAAGCTGGCTCGGCAAGCACGTCTTCGGCGCCAGACGTTTAGAATGTCGCTTTTGCTTTTGATCCTACTATTGGGCGTTCTTGCCTTCACCTATTTCCCATGGGCGCTGGATGACATGGAGAAGGGGATTGAGGTAAGAGGAAATCTTTTTACATCTTCGGAACTGATCAAGAAAAATTTGAGCAATTCGGTCTACGTCCCACTCTATGCGCTCAGCCCAGCGCAAATGGAGCATCAATTGGAGAAGCTGGAGACCATCAAGAATGCCTTCGTGCGCCGATACATTGTGCCGAAACCGCACCTGGTGGTAGAGGTTATGGAGGAGTTTCCCTGGGCTTCGAAGGCTGCTTCTCCGGAAGAGCCGATCAAGGAAGTAATTGCGGAATCGGGCCGTATTATCCCGATAGACAAGTTCCCTCTCGTTCCTAAACCCAAGCTGACGATGTACGCCAAGAATCTGCGTCTGAAACCGCAGGATGTAAAACAATGGGCAACTTGGATATCACATGTAGAGTCACAAACCAATCAGTCAGTTGATTTCATTGACATGCGGGTACCCTTCGACGTACGGATTGGCGATGGTGATCTTTATATCAAGATCGGCATTCCCGATACGACGCTGAGCGCCAGGTTAAGCCGGCTGGCAACGATTTTACCGACAGTCAATCAGTACAAGGATCGGCTGGAGCATATAGATCTGGCGCTTGAGAATAATGTCCCTCTCAAGCTCTCGAAAGTGCCTCGCGACCCGAATAAGTTGCGTCTTCCAATCAATCGAACCGCGCTTGATAATCGAGTCGGACCGCTTTAACCATAGTTCGATCGTCAACAATCAACATGGCGAGGACTGGTTCGTTTGCGCTGACTTTTGTATGCATTCTCAATGCCCTGGATGGATCTTGGAGCAAACGTCGCCATAATCGGCAACGGAAATCAAGACTTCGATATGGTTCAAGCCGACGTCACTGAGCATATAGACGAGCGGGGATGCGACAAGCGACGGATTGGAGCTCACACAGCAGCCTTCACTCTCGCCCACAGCTCCTCGTATTCTTCCGAGGAGAGCTCTTTAAGCGGCTTCTCAGTAATCTTTTCCATGGTATCAAAGCGTCCTTTGAACTTGTCAATCGCCAGAAGCAGGGCTTCTTCCGGATTTAGAGCATGCCATCGCGCTACGTTGACAAGGCAGAAAAGTACATCACCAAACTCCAGCTCCACCTCTCGTTTGGCTGTTCGCTGTTTCTCAGGGTGGCTCATGTCGGGGTTCGAGATTGCTTCTTTAAGCTCTTCCATCTCGCTTGCCAGTTTATCCCAGACCTCACCTTCGTATCTCCATTCGAAACCTTGCGAGACCGCCTTCTCCGAGACCTTGAGAGCCTGCAAAAGAGCAGGCATGGACTTTGGTATTCCATCGAAGCTGGAGTTCGATAATCCGTTGTCTTTGCGTGCCTTGCGCTCCTCCTCCTTGAGGTCCTCCCAACGCAACTTCACCTCGCTTGCTGACTCGACCTGGGCGTCGCCAAAAACGTGAGGATGGCGTTTGATCATTTTTTCATTGATGCTGCGCGCCACGTCTTCGATGTCGAAGGTGCCGTCATCTTTGGCAACTTGAGCATTTAAAACAATCTGCAAGAGTAAGTCGCCCAGCTCTTCGCAAAGCTTGCTCCGGTCGTCGTCGTGGATTGCATCAAGCACCTCGTACGCTTCCTCGAGAAGATAACGAGCGAGAGATTGATGAGTCTGCTCTCTATCCCACGGACATCCGTCCGGCCCTCGTAGTCGAGCTATCGTTGCTACAAATGCGTCTAGCTGGCTGGACATAATCACCTTTTTTGTGACGAATTCTCCTGTCAAGAATGGTTGGAGAACTTGATTTGAGGCTAACATAGACCGTAATAGCGTACATTGAGCCCGATTTATTGTTATAGTTACTCCGTGTTTAAGGGGCTCGATAAGCCTTCTTATCAATCGGCGTCCCCAACTCAGGGAATTTCAACGTGGATATTTGTGTTGTAGGTGCAGGCTATGTGGGACTGGTGACCAGCGCCTGCCTAGCCTACCTGGGAAACGACGTAGTCACGGTGGAGGTGAATCCGGAGCGTCTTTCAAAGCTCAAGAGCGGAACAGTTCCATTTTTCGAGCCCGGATTGGAAGAATTCGTCCGCACCACTGTTGAGTCCGGTCGGCTTGATTTTACGGACCAACTCGATGAATGCGTCAAACGCTCCGAAGTGATTTTCATTTGCGTGGGCACCCCTCCGCTCGATAACGGAGAGTCGGATCTATCGCAAGTGATGAAAGTCGCTCGCGATATAGGCGCGGCGCTTGACTCCAAACAAACACGAGTGATCATCAACAAATCGACAGTTCCTGTAGGTTCAGGCAACTGGGTGGAGATGCTCGTCAATCAAGGCGTAAAAACCGTTCAGACGGTGCCTGCACGCAGCGCCCGCACGGAAGCACCATTCTTTTCAGTAGTCAGCAATCCAGAGTTTCTCAGAGAAGGTAGCGCGATTGCCGATTCACTCTATCCCGACCGCATCGTCGTCGGTTCTTCGGATGGCAATGCGACGGAGCTGATGAGAAAGCTCTATCAATCAATAGTTAATCAGGATTTTGCCCCGCCGGAAGTGGCTCCCAGACCGAAGGGACTGGGACATGTTCCGTTCGTGGTCACCGACCTCGCTTCTGCCGAGTTGATCAAGTATTCTGCCAATGCCTTCCTGGCTATGAAGATAAGCTTCGCCAATGAGATTGCCGGACTGTGCGAAAAGGTTGGTGCTGACATAAAGCAAGTTACGCTAGGTATGGGATTAGATGAGCGAATAGGTTCGCAGTTTCTCAATGCCGGCGTCGGTTGGGGTGGAAGCTGCTTTCACAAAGACATCACCGCGCTCATGCAGGTGGCGCGGGATTACAAATATCCCACAGAGCTTTTGCAATCCACGATTACGGTCAATGTCAATCAGCGTCTGGTGCCGATCAAGAAGTTGCAAGACGAGCTCAAGATCATCAAAGGAAGAACAGTCGGCCTTCTAGGTTTGGCTTTTAAACCCAATACCGATGATCTACGGGACGCTCCCAGTTTGACGATTGCTCGTCAACTGATCAAAATGGGCGTCTTGGTCAAGGCGTACGATCCGGTCGCCATCGAGGTTTGCAAAGCTCAGCATGCGGATCTGGAGATTACATACTGCGAAAGTTTATTGGATACTGCCACCGATGCTGATGCCTTGATTTTAGTAACCGAGTGGGATGAGTTCAAGAATGTTGATTGGAGAGAGGTCTCTAAAGTAATGAGATGGCCGCTCTTGATCGATGGCCGAAACGCGCTGAACGGCGAGGCCATCGCAGAAATGGGTATGACTTATCGGGGGATAGGACGATGAGAATTCTCGTCACGGGAGCTGCCGGTTTCATCGGATCTCACCTGGTCGATCGACTCATGACGCAAGGTCATGAAGTGATCGCCATGGACAATTTTATTACTGGCAAGTTTGACAATCTCGACCAACACAAGGGCAACCCTCGCTTCGAGTTCATTCACCATAACGTCTGCAACTACATTCATGTTGTCGGACATCTCGATTGGGTTATTCATTTTGCTTCGCCAGCCTCACCTGTCGACTACCTCGATTTGCCGATTCAGACACTGAAGGTCAACTCGCTTGGCACTCACAATACTTTGGGCTTGGCATTCAACAAGAAAGCAAAATATTTTCTTGCTTCGACTTCCGAAGTCTATGGAGATCCGGAGGTTCATCCGCAGCCTGAAACTTATTGGGGCTCGGTGAATCCTATCGGTCCTAGAGGCGTATACGACGAGTCAAAGAGATTCGCCGAAGCGTTGACGATGGCATACAACCACAAGCATGGACTTGATACCAGAATAGTAAGAATCTTCAACTGCTATGGCCCGCGGCTGCGAATCGACGATGGTCGAGTGGTATCAAACTTCATCGGTCAGGCAATGGCGAACGAACCGTTAACCGTGTATGGTGAGGGCACCCAGACCAGGAGCTTCCAATACGTCTCTGATCTGGTGGAAGGTATAATTCGGATGATGGACTGCCAGCATCACTTGCCCATCAATCTCGGCAACCCTCAAGAGAAGACGGTTCTTGAAATTGCTTCCTTGATCAAAGAGTTGACCGGAAGCAAGAGTGAGATTGTGTTTAAACCGCTTCCGACGGACGATCCGAGACGAAGGCTCCCGGACATCACCAAGGCCAAGCAGATTCTTGGATGGGAACCGAAGACCGAACTCGTCGAAGGCTTGAAGAGCACAATCGCATGGTTTAGAGACCAGGTGCCGGAAGTGGCGCTTAAGTAGAAGCTCGTGGCGTCGTTTTGACCTTTGTCACTCTCCGTACAGTTGAACGTGGCGTCATGTATAGCCTTGTGATGGCAACGAGTTTGATCGTGCTGTAGTATGGTCCTTACGGAAGATTTTGACGCGTGTGT
>CAYTDR010000193.1:9507-10535 GCA_964436185.1 uncultured Candidatus Obscuribacterales bacterium
ATTGTTTGAACTTATGTCTCGATTGGGACTGGTGTGGCTGTAGTGATTGAGACTGGAAGTGAATACGCCCAGCAATCAAGGAAAAAATACAGGTCGATGCGGGCGCTATGGCTGGTCGGAACATTTGCAGCGAATTTTCTGATTGTTGGCACAGATGCCGCTTGCCAGACTGGCTTTCGTCCACCAGTTCCAGTTAGTAGAGAAATCTCGATCAAATATGAACTTGCTGACTACGATAAAAGGATTCTTGCGAGACCGAATGACAGTATGCTCTTTGCCGGGCGGGGGGATTGTTATAGAGAGAAGGGAGACAATGAGCTCGCGCTAAAGGACTATGATCGTGCCTTAGAGCTCGACCCTCAGAACGGTTTTTTGTATGCCAAGCGAGGTGACACGTACAAAAGTCTAGGCCGATTGGACGATGCTATTGCTGACTACTCCAGATTCATCGAGCTTAACCCGAAGGACGGAAGAGGATATGGAGGGCTTGGTGATGCGTATAACCGTTTAGGGAAGACTCAAAAGGCGATTGCCGAGGTCTCTAAATCAATCGAGCTTAATCCCAAGGATTCGTTGGCATATCGTGTGCGCGGTGCAATGTATTTACAGTTAGGTCAAATGCACGAGGCAGTAAAAGACTGCACAAATGCCATCGAGCTTAATCCAAAGGACGGCAAAGCATATGGCGTGCGTGGTGATGCATATCTACGCTCAGGTCAAACTCAAAACGCGATTGCCGACTTCTCTAAGGCAATCGAGCTCGATCCCAAAGATGCGGGGGCATATCGGGTGCGCGGTGCAATACATATGCAGTTGGGTCAAACGCAAAGAGCATTAGATGACTGTGCAGTAGCCATTCACCTCAACCCTAAGGATGGCAAGGCATATGCTGTGCGTGGTGATATCTACAAACGGCTGGGGCAAAAGAAAGAAGCAATAGACGAATTCTCAAGGGTCATCGATCTAAATCCGAAAGAGGCAAAGGTATATGTTTTTCGCGCTGAGGTTTACATCAGTTCAGGCGAAAT
>CAYTDR010000194.1:0-2927 GCA_964436185.1 uncultured Candidatus Obscuribacterales bacterium
TTCATTGCCAGTAGTCGCCCATTCATTCGAGTAAATGAATCCTGATGCACCAGAGGTGATATTAGGGCCAGCAAGCATCTTCCCTCGATCATCCACTGAAAGCGAGATAGTCACGACTCCTTCCAAACTCAGCGCTCGTCGCTCATGAACAGAGAAGGTCGTCACCCGTTCTCCCTGCTCTCGATTGAACAAGACCGACTGAGCTTCGATTGTCCCAATCACGGAGGCGACTCCATGCTTAAGCTCCAGTATGTCTCCGTTGTTGATTGGAAACACGCTCGAAGACTCCAGTCCCCAATCCATGGCTAACTGCGCGTGGTGCATAATGTGTCGAGCCTCTCCGATAGACGGCACGAAGTATCGTGGTTTGGTCATGGAGAGCATGAGCTTGAGCTCCTCGCGACTAGCATGCTTGCTGACATGAACTCCCTGCTTTCCGTGGACGATGAAAACGCCCAAGGTAAGAAGCGCGTCGAGAATCTTTGCCATGTGACGCAGCTTGCCAGGCATCACATTTCCGCTATAGATAATGGTGTCGCCTTCCTTCAGCTCCAGTTCCGAACAACTCTGGTAGGCTAGTTCATCAAGCACTCTTAAAGGATCATCCTCAATTCCACCGGCCAAAACAAGCATGTGCTCATCGCTGATGTTCGCTGTCTGCTCCGGTGTGCACTCTATCTTTCGATCGTAGTTGAGATTACCGGAGACGGCCGCTGCCAGAGCTGTCTTGTGGAGCGCGTCTCCGAGCAAGAGAACCTTGCGGTCTGCAACTGCGGCCAGGTCGAAAAGAATTTGCAGTCTGTGTGTATTGGTTCCCGGAAAGACAACTATGACACGCCCCTCGGCAGCATGAATATGCTTGCCGAGCACGCTGCGTAAAGTCATCTCGGATGGTGTGTAACCAGGATTTTCCACTCCGGCCGAATCGCTGATCAATAACGAGACCCCTTTGTCACCAGCGCCGGCAAAGCCTGCGAAGTCGAGGTACTCTTTATCCACAGGCGTCTGATCGAGTTTGAAACTCGACGTATAAATAACCGTTCCCTCTGGGGTGCCAATCTTCAGCCCACATGAATCCGCAATTGCATTGTTTACCCGCATCCACTCAACCTCGAACGGTCCGATCTGATACGGTTGCCTGATGTCGACAGTGTCCACAATGTTGCTGACTGCTCCATCTGAAAATTGAAGAAGAGTCTGTGCCACGAAGCGTGGTGCCATTATTTTCGGGATTTTGAGATGCCGAAGCAGATAGCTCACCCCGCCGGAGTGCTCTTCATGACCGTTGGTGAGCAACAAAGCAAGTATTCGGTCCTGATTAGCTTCCAAGAAGTTGGTGTTGGGAAAGAGCAGATCGACTCCGGGCAAATCCTCGGCAGGATATGCAGCCCCGGCATCGACGAGAATGATCTCGCCACCAAAGGTGAAGATCCACAATAACTGTCCGAACTCGCTCTGCCCGCCGAGCGGGATTACGCAGAGTGAATCGTATTGGATGTCGGCTGAGCCGGTTTTGATATGGGCCATGTCAATAGAACTGTTCCACAATCCAGCTGGACGTTGTTGAGACCAGACTATTGTAGTTGTGTGCGCCGACGAATTAAATAGTTGAGAGAACCTTCTTTGAGAACGACATGCTTCTACCCTATTGATGCTATGAGATGACGTAGGTGACCATGAATTCATTTTTTTTCGAGAAGCAATGAACTCGGGGTCTTTAAGAGGGGTGGAGCTAACATGCCACCCCTCCTGGAGGCACTTGTTCCGAATGTCAAAAGGGGATGGTCCATCCCTGAAATCCAAGAGGAATGGTGCACGAACCAACTCTCGGTCTACTGTTGATCAGAGTTTAGGGACGACTGGCTGGCGTGTTACACTGCCCATCATGTTGAGTGGCTAACAACTGGCATTGTTTCCAAGAAGTCGGAGGTAGTTGGACCTGATGAGCGATGTTAAGACTCGAGCCGTTGAGCTCCTTTATGGAACCCACGTGAAGGATTCCACTTCACCAGCAATCGTTCAATTCAATTCTTCCGGTGAGCAGAGCGATGTTTCTTACCAGGAACTCTACAGCCTCGTCGATCATTTTGAAGAACTATACGAGAAAAACGACCTGAAAGAAGGCGATCGTATCTTCATGCTCAGCCCGAATACAAAGGAGCTCGTTGCAGCGATTATTGCCGGATGGCGATTACGATGTCTCGTTGTACCGATCGATTTTCGCATGACAGTGGGAGAAGTGCTCAACGTTTCCACTGGAATCGCTGCTAAAGCCATTCTTCTTTCTTCCGCATTCGCGGGATTCGACGAAGTAGCGCAAAAGTTCGAGGGCAAGGGACTTTTCGTTGCCCTCGAGAAAGAGGCCGCCAAGATGGCGGACAACGAAGGAAAGCGACGTGAGCCGAAAGAGTTGTCGAATTTGAGCTTCGACGCGCTCACCATCCTTACATCGGGAACCACCGGCAAGCCTAAAGGTGCCGTTCACGACTTCCACTCTCTGGTGACCAACCTGATAGAACTCGGTGAATTGGTGGAAATGGGAACTGATAGAAAAATCCTTCTGCCTCTGCCCATCAGTCACATTTTCGGTCTGGAAGTGTCCTGTGTCGGCATTCTATTTGGTGGCACTGTAATTTTCGCCTTACCGAAACCAGAAGCTTTCGTTGCCTGCATAAACGACCAAAAGCCATTTGTTATTAGCGGAGTTCCATTGATTTACAGCTCACTGCTGTCAGTGCCACCTGAATCGCTCGATCTCTCACAAACGAAGGTACTGCTATGCGGTGGCGCAACTATGCCGGTATCGTTAGCGGAAGACTTCGAAGCGCGCTTCGGCAAGCGGCTTAACAACGGTTACGGCTCGACCGAGTCCAAAATCATCGCTCTCAATATAGATGGGCCAATTGAATCAGTAGGCAAACATGTTC
>CAYTDR010000194.1:2937-10507 GCA_964436185.1 uncultured Candidatus Obscuribacterales bacterium
AGTCTCTATCATGGGAGACGATGGCAAACCGGCCGCGAGCGGACACGAGGGCGCGATCGTAATCAAAAGCGACATACTTATGAACGGCTATCTGGATAACCCAGAGAAGACTGCTGAAGTTCTCGACGAAAAGGGCTACAAGACCGGTGACATCGGTTATCTCAAAGATGGCTATCTGTTCATCTCCGGACGCGAGAAAGAGATGATCATAGTGGCTGGAAATAAAGTCTTCCCCAACGAGGTCGAAGATGTGATGCGCAATCATCCTCTAGTAAGAGAGGTTGCCGTTACCGGCGTCGATCACAGCAAGCTCGGACAAATCGTAAAGGCGATCATAGTACTGGAAGACGACGACCTGAGCAAGCGTCTGGAAGGAACTCCGGAAGAGCAAAAGGCTGTGCGAGAGGAAGTACTCACACAGTTGAAAGGTTTCGCCAAGGAGAACTTGAAGCGAGAACTGCGACCAATGGCGTGGGAGCTCAAACCCAAGTCGCAGCCTTTGCCCAAGACTCTCAGCGGCAAAATCGACACGAAGAAACTCTAACCGTCAGATGAAAAGTTTATCCTAATCTCGGTCAACCAAAGTATCTCCGGATAACCGAAAAGCTGTTGACGCGCACGTTGCCGAGGACATCGACGTTTGTCGTCGGCAACGAAACCGATTGCCTTGGCAAGTGAATTTTCTGAAGAATCGCATGTTCACTCAAAAATATGCAAAAATATCTTTCTCAGTTCAACAGATGAAAGAAACTCTTTCATCCGCACCAGATCCCGCCCTTCGAGGATGAGAGATCTGGCGAAGTCTAACGGGTACTAAGAAAATGCGAATTCCGACGACAGAACAAATTAGGAACCTGGAGTCCTCCTGGATCGAGAAATGCGACGCGCAATGGGGCCAGGTCCTCATGGAGATCGCGGGCAGGGGAGCGGCGATCAGAGCATTGAGGCTATGGCAGGAAAGTCCAGGTCATGTCGTTATCGTCTGCGGACGAGGAAACAACGGAGGCGACGGACTTGTCGTTGCTCGCTACCTGACACTATGGGGAGTACCAGTATCCGTATGGGTGGTGTCATCTCCGAAAGAGGGATCCGAGGAGCGAACCCAAACATCCAGCTCAGGTAGCAGAAATCGGCGCACTTCTTCAGTCGCTGGCGTGGCAGAAAACGATGCCATCGAAGCGGCTGAATCGATCATGTCGACATCGGAAAGCAATGTCAACCAGAGAATTCTTCAGAGCCTCGGCATTCCAGTCAGAACAATTGACGAGACTTCAATCGGCACCCCTTATGACGAAGAGGGCTCGGATTTAGACAGCTCCGATCCGGCAGTCGATCGCTTGTTAGTCGGAGCCTCTCTGATTGTTGATGGTCTCTTCGGCACTGGTCTCACACGAAATGTCGAAGGCATCTACGCACGACTGATTGATTCCATCAACCGGAGCGGCAAACGTGTTTTGTCTATAGACGTGCCTTCCGGCGTAAACTCAGATACCGGACAAGTTATGGGAACGGCTGTGCGAGCAGATCGAACGGTGACTTTCGGATATTTGAAGCCAGGTCATGTTTGTCATCCAGGAGCCACATTAGCAGGTGACCTAGCTATCATCGATATCGGATTACCTGAGTTACCTGAATGCAAGCCTGACATCAACCTTTCGACGGTTGAAGTAATTCGCGAGATTCTTCCACTTCGTCCCCTGGATGCGCACAAGGGAACGTTTGGTCATGTATTGACTATCGCCGGCAGCGTTGGCATGGCAGGTGCCGCCATTCTCTCCAGCATGAGTGCTCTCAAGATTGGGTCCGGAGTTTGCTATTTGGCGACACCACGCTCGGTGCTGCCCTATCTTTCTGCCGGCGAAGTAATCTACAAGCCGATGAAGGAAACTGAGAAAGGAAGCCTGTCCTACGAAGCTCTCGCCGAGTTGAGGGAAGAGCTGGAAAAGGTGAAAGCTTTGATCATCGGACCTGGTCTAACGACAGATCCTGAAACCTCGAAACTGGTTTGCGAACTGCTTCAGGATGTGGAATGTCCATGTATAGTTGACGCGGACGCTCTCAATGCACTTGCTGCTCATGGCGCGAAATTGCCTGAAGGCTCGGACAACTTCGTGTTCACGCCACATCCGGGAGAACTTTCACGGCTGCTGAACTGTGATATTCACGAGATTCAAGCTGACCGAATCGGCAAGACGCTCCAGGCAGCAAAACAATTTGGCTGCACGATTGTGCTAAAAGGAGCTAAGTCGGTGATTGCCAATGCCGACGGCGAAGTGTTTATAAATCCGACCGGTAACCCGGGAATGGCAACAGCAGGTTCTGGCGATGTGCTCTCCGGTATCATCGGCGGATTGCTGAGCCAACGAGTAGATCCGTTCCACGCGGCAGTCGCAGGAGCTTATGTTCATGGACGGGCGGGAGACCTGCTTGCGCAAGAGCTGGATGAAAGCGGTATTACAGCCGGTGACCTACAACGAATGCTCCCATTCGCCATGACCAGCGTCAAAGAAGGAGAACGCAGCGAAATAGAAGCAACACTTCTTAGCTGCGGTCCCGAATACTCCTAGATTACTCTTAGAGTAATCTTCAGTCCCAGGCAGTTCGAAGCGTTTCCAGCAGGCGGTCTGAGACGTTTCCGCCATCGCGATGGAAGATCAGAAGTCCGAAACCTTATTCTCCCACCGGACGGGTCACCTCCCGGTGGTTCGCAACCTTGTCCTCCACCGGAAGGTTTGCCGCCAGTGGTCCGAAACCTGTCCTCAGGGCTCCGGTTCGGTGGTTGGAGACCGTCTTCTCCATCTGATCGTCTGCTTCCAGGCGCGCCGAAACCCTTCCGCAGGGCGCTCCGGTTCGGTGGTTTGAACCGTCTTCTCCATCGATCGTCTGATTCCAGGCAGTCCGAACCTTCCTTCGCCCTGACGAAAGCGATTTTCCGACATCTTCCCTGAAGTTTCTCATGTCATCGGAAGATTTCAGGTGCCGCTCCTGACCTCTTCGAAACCGCGAACCGCCTCCTGGCAGAGCATTGGCGACAACAAAATCGGCAATAGCAGAGTCGATTGATTTCCCATTGGGAACGTTCGGTCCATCGCCGAGCCGCTATATGACTGTTTGTCCCTTGTGCAAAATATTCACGAGCCCAATCCAAAATCTCCATTGCTCGCGCCAGTGCCTCTCTTCGACCACGATTGTCCATAATTTACCTTCACAGTTTGGACTCATCCCTCCTAACTCGGATATGATCGCCGCTAGTAGTGATTGCAATTGAAGAGTCAACTCAACGAATCCCAACCCAAAAAGCGTTGGTGGAAGGTCTCCCAGAGCAAACACATTGTCACCACTAATCCCAAGGATTTGGTGGATTTGATCGCGAATCATACTGGAGGAGTGTAATGACACCCAAAAAACGCATCTGTATCACGGCCCTAGCATCAAGTATCACAGTCGGAGTCTTCTTTTCCACCAACTTCTTTATAGAGGCTTCCTGCCAACCAAAGGGCGTGAATGCTGCTACCAAAGTCGGTGAGGGACTCAATACAACGACCTTCGACACTCCCAAAGGAAAAATCAGCGTCAACTTACCCGAGGACCTGGAAGCTGGCGATGAGCTGACAGGTACGGTCGTGGCAGAACCGGCTGGCAAGACTGAAGAAGAGAAAGCTGACGCCACCGATGAGCTGAGTGGATATGTTGTCGAGGTCAAGAACGCCAAAGAGCCGAAGCCAGAACCGGAGCCGGAGGTCGCTCAACAGCCGGAAGTTCCCCAGGTGCCGGTTGTAGATCCAGGCGTAGACGACCCACCTCCAACGAAAAAACCACCTGAAACCACGGGAAAAGCACCAAAGGCGCCAGGATGTAAAAAACCTCCTATCGCCGGGCAACCATTACTTCCAATTCCCCTGGTCTGCTTTTTCCCTAAGAGTATCCCTAACGTTGTGGTCACATTGAAGAATCCCAGCGGAGAGCAAGTTTGCACACAAACTATCACTTGCCCAAAACCGGGCACTCACCCTCCGGTCAAATCGGGCACCTGTGAAGTACCAGAAGTGGGGCAGTGCGGCCGTCCTGTTTCACTAACGACGCCCTGCGATGGAAAGTTCGGCAACAGCGGTGTAACCGTCGGAGAAACGCCCTGCGAGTTGCTTGCTGAGAGCCCCAGAGGGATGGTGGCAAAGGTGCCTAAAACAGTTACGGGCAAATCAAAAATCAAGATCAAAGAACGTAATCGTTCGTTCGAAGCTCCTTTCGCGGCTTTGAGAGTCGCTCTTTCCGCAGACAAAACCGTGCTGGGTAAGGGAGAAACGGCGCATGTGAAAGTGAAGGTCTTGGGGACTGAGGCTCTGACAAAACCTGTCAAACTCAAGATCTACAACAGGACACCGGACACCGTCAGTATGCCGGGCGGTGCGATGCAAGAAGTGACGATCTATCCCAGTGGCGGAAGTCAAAACTCCGGTCAGGAGCAGGAAGGCGCAATGGAACGCGTTCCCTAAACGGTTCGACCATTTGCACTTCTACTCACAATAGCGAGGCTATCAATGAAACGGTCAATAATAGTTGTTTCTTCCATACTTTCGATCAGTCAGCCGGCCTGGGCTCAGGGTCAACCGTTCGAATACAGTTTTGATGTAACAGCAACAAAAGGGGGCGCCTTCTCAATTTCAGCGATTGTAGACGCACCGGCGACATCGAGAAAGGCGAATAAGCAGAACCAGAATAATCCGGGTAATCAAGCCAACCAGGGCAACAACACTAATCCCACTGACACACCTGTAAACACCGCGGTGGCATCAAACCCGCCAACGAATCCGATCAGCACCACCCAAGGTGCGACACCAGCCCAGGTGCAACAGATCACCCAACAAGTTACATCCCAGGTTACAGATGAGCTGCGAAAAGAGCAGCGAAGACTGGTCAACCAATTGCAGAAAAACCAGCAGACTCTGGTCAACCAACTCACTGCTCAGAACACCGCCTTGCAGGGGCAGCTGACACAGGTGACAAATCAGGCGAATACGCAGGCTCAAGCTCAACAGCAATTGGCGGCTCAGTTGGCGCAACAGCAGAACGTAATGGCTAACGCCTACACTCAGTTTCTCCGCGATAGACGCTTGAGGGAATTCGAGCGGCGTATGATCAACGATCCGTATTACAACCCAATGTTCGGCTCGACGCTAGGTAACGGTCAGAATCAATTGCTCAATCTCATTAGAGATTTGATGATGTCCGCACAGGGAGGTGCGTTTGGGCAGCAACCCGGATATGGTCAGCAGGGGCAGCCCGCTGGCCAGATGCCGACAGCTGACGAGATCGCTCAAAAGCTGCAGGCGCTAATGGCCGATAAGCTGTCCGATGATGCAGCCAGAAAAGTGCTCGACGCATTGAAGCAATCCGGCACTCCCAACGGAGATGCAGCAATGGACGAACAGCTTAAGAAGTTCGAAAAGTTGAACGAGCAATTGGCAGGAGTACTTTCAAAATCTGGTGAGGCACTGCCGCAAAATCTCGATGATTACGAGAAGTTAGCAACCATTGCAGCAAAAGTGGACGATGTGCCGTCAAAGAAATTGCTCCTTGAGATGTCTCTGGAAGCCGCAGGGAGAGTGGCATCAGACGGTAACAAGAGTAACGAAGACAGGCAGAATGCCAAAACATTCGCCACCAGACTCGTCCTCAACTTCCAGGATCTGAAGAAGCAATGCGAGCCATCTCTGGCTAGCGATGTCGATTTCGACATCGACAAATGCCTGCGAATAGGAACTGGAAAGGACTTCTACTCCTAATCAACTCTAAAAGCTCAAAAATTGAAGCCAGAGATGCGATGGATGCCTCTCTGGCTTTTGTTGCTGCCGCTCTTTTCGCGAAGTTACTTAGCCTGCTATTAGTGGTTCTTCCATGAACTCCAGGCGTCCATTGTCGGCGTCGAAGGAGGCCAGTATTCCAACCGGAACAATAGGGCAGCCGCCGCTTTGCCCGATGGGTAGCCCGAAGCAAGAGGGGATTGAAAGCTGCTGAAAGCGCTCGCCTATCAACTCCTCTAAAGAAATCATGCTTCGCATACCGCGATTGGTGCAGTTTTCCAGTTTACCGACAATGCAACCTTTGACTCTGCCAAGCTGCCCCGACAGATATAGCGAGGTGAACCAACGATCGATGATGTCGAGCCTTTCATTGATCTCTTCGACGAACAAGATCCGCTCGTTCAGGTCGATCTCGTAAGGTGTCCCCAAAAGTGATACCAGGGCGGTGAGATTGCCTCCTATAGTCCGACCTTCGACAGTGCCACCAAAAGGAGTGTAATTGAAGTGCTCAGGAAAGGCACCACTGGTGATTGCGGAAGGAATTCGACTGCTTTTCACGGCAGAGCTCAAATTGTCGAATGACTCTTTGGAGGTGATTCGATCGAGATTGGCACCATGGAAGACCACCAGCCCGGTACGATTGTGAACGGCCAACAATAAGCAACTTGCATCGTCGGCTCCCATCAAAATCTTCGGATCCTTTTCCAGGGCATCATAGTCGATCGAGCGTATCAATCTAATTGAGCCAAATCCGCCAGTCAGCGCGAAGACAGCTCGAACCGATTCGTCGCGGAGAAAGTCGTTGAAATCCTGCAACCGCTCTTCATCCCTTCCAGCCATGTAACCATGCAGAGCAAAAGCATTCTTGCCCACACGGGCTTTGAAGCCCATTTCCTCCACGATGCGCACCGCTTTTGCCACCGCGCGGGGACTTTCTGGCCGGCTTCCGGGGCTGATCAGACCTACAGTATCACCAGGACGAAGTGCCACCGGTTTCTTCACGGTCGTTGAAATGCTGCTCGTCATCTCAGTTCTTGACTCCTGTAGTTCTAGTTATCCAGCGTCGCCGACTCTTCCACCACCAGCGATACCTTCTCCGGTGTTGCCACCAGATGCGCCATCGCTCCTACCGGCAAAGTGCATCGCAAGCTGGAATGGCCGATGCGCAGTCCGTAAATGACGGGTTTATTATAGTGACTGAGCCGCTCTCGCAACATTCGCTCCACGCTGAAATTAATCGCCAGTGTGTTGCGCCTGCTCTCGCCCGGGCTGCATTTAGCACACTCTCCGACGATGATTCCGGCAGCTTGATCGAGTTTGCCTGCCAGCTCCAACTGCGAGATCATTCGATCCAGGTTGTGCGGTTCTTCCTGATAGTCTTCAAGAAAGAGAATTCGATCGCGGCAATCTATTTCGTATGGGGTACCCATCAGCTCTTTGATTAGCGTTAAGCATCCACCGGTCAATCTGCCACGAGCATTCCCTTGCGACAATACCACTCGAGTCGGAGGATAGTCCGGATTCCAGTTGTCTCCTCTCAAGGGCGGATCATGAATCTCACCGAGTGGCTGTGCCACCATCAGCGCTTTCACGAAGCTGTCGTAGGTATAGCTGTTGTCGAAGAATGCTCTGGCTGTTGGACCATGAAACGTAATCAGACCGGTCTTTTGATGCAGCGCTAGTAGCAGCGCCGTACTATCACTGAAGCCGATAATTATTTTGGGATTCCTGGAAATCAAATCGTAATCGATCTTATCGAGAAGTCGATC
>CAYTDR010000195.1:0-10457 GCA_964436185.1 uncultured Candidatus Obscuribacterales bacterium
ACCAGAAAAATGTTTCAGTTGAGTTGAGACAGGAGAGCACGGACTTCCTCAGGCAGTTGCTCCGCAGTCCTGATTCTCTTGACGCGGAGACGAAAAACTTCATTGAGTCCCAGCTTCTGCCCATCATGATCGATTTGGCTGTCGACGGTGACAGTCAGGCAAGGGAGTATGTCCTCGCCATGGCAACCACGGATAGAGAGAAACTGCTCCAGGCGATGTTCTTCGCGCTTCCCTGTCGGATGAGAGTTCCGCTGGAGCGTTGTGAGGAACGCGAGCAACAGATGAGGTTCCTCAAGATATGCGCAGACTACGGAAAAAACAGTTCTCCAGAGGTTTTTTGCGACAGGCGCATTGGTGAAAGTAAGTCAGTTCACCAAGAGATCAAAACCGCTTTTTCAAGGATGCCGAAAAACGAATTGGGTAATGTGGCCATTTCGACGGAAGTCACAACTGAACTGAACCGGGGAGATTGGAAGACAAGGTCTGCCAGAAATGAAAAGCCGGATCCGGGCTTCAATGTACGGAAAATCTGTGCAAAAAACAGAGAGTTGGACACAGACAAGATGAAGGAGTGGTCAAAGTTGTTTTTCGAGGCTCTCGCATCGAGCGACGAAGAGCTCTCAGACACTGAACGGGCAATCGCTCTGGGAGCCTATTTGGAAACGACAGCAGAGCTTGGAGAGGCACCTTCGGGCATATCTTTCGATGCTATGTTGAAAGGCGTCACACCAATAAGCAACCGCGCTGGACAGTTTTCTACAGCGTTTGTAAAACCTTTCGATCGGGAGTTTGCCAACAGAGTGACGCTCGATGATGGACTCTCTCAGGCCGCGCAGCGCGCTCGTTACAGCCAGCACCCTCAAGCAAGAGAGCACTGGCGAAAGCTAATCGAGCGTCTGCAGTCTCGGCAGCACGATGAGAAACTCCGTCAGTTCTTAGCGCTCAATCCTGGTTACGACAATTTGAATACGGCGGAAGGTTGTGAAAAGATGTCCGACCATTATATCGCTTTCTTTCAGACCTACTTTCTTAAACAACATCTGAGTAAGATTCCGCCCGATCTTGTGCACATAGGTGCCATCGACCTTCTGGCTCCTCTACGACACATGCCGAACACCGGCGTCCGGACACAGTTCTTGCAGGCGCAGAAATTCATAGACATCGCTCCGCCGGACATTCAGCTCAGACTGGCAGATGAGTTCGGAAAATCTGATTTGCCCCTGGGGCAAATGCTGGCATTCAGAGCGGCAGGACGCTGTCTCAACAGTACGGACTCTGGCGTGCGCGAGCGCGCTAGTGAATTGTTGCGTGCTCATTTCGATGAGCCAGAGGAGCAAGCGGATCTCAGGAAATGCAAACTTTTACGTTCTGTCTTTCGGGAACTCACTTGGGTTGACAGTCCGAACATCGCTTTTCGTAACTGGGAGGACGAATCGCTCAGAATAAACCTCAGAGCTCGTTATGCAGCTGTCCGAGGCAATCAAGAACATGCACGAGATCTGCTTATTAGTCTCTGTGAAGAAGAGAAACACAGCTTCGACGAACGAGTTGCGACCATAGAATTCATCAAGCTGGCGATGGAGGACTATCAAAGCTCTAAAGATGTCGAATACAAGCATCTTGTGCTCGAAGGACTGGTGAGTTTGATCACGCATAAAACTAGTGAGGGCAAAGCGCTCCTGAGTAGCAGCGACGTTCTGGTTCTCCTGATGTCGCTTTCCGAAGCGTTCAAAGACGACGCGAATGTTCTTGATCTGCTTCATAGAGCAGCTACAGAATACCGTAGCCAAACCGGTTTTTACGACAATCATCGCAGACAAGAGACGGAGGAAGAACAAAAGCTCGGAGAGTTGATGAGATTGATCAAGCAAACCATCGGCCAATTACAGAAGAAAAATATTCGCGATTGAAGCCTGATTTATCTACCTGAGCTTGTTAGACAGACACATATTTTCGAATGAGTCCGGCTCACGAGTACATGCCAACAGCTCCAGGGGAGAAGTTTTGTCAGATTTCAGCAGGAAATAGTTTGATGGTGTTCTCATTGCATTGAGTTGTATCGGTAAAGATGGTCTTGCAGTTATGATGCCGACCTGGTGCGTCAGGCGTTGCCTTGTGTTTCAATTTTGTTTCAACTGCCTTTTATTGTTAAAGCATGGATTTCCACAGATGGCGAAACAGGTGGGAGTTCTGAATGGAGTCCAGCCCGGGGTTTGCCTGGGCTCAATTTCCATGATGACAATGCTGCAGACATAAATCTGATTGAGGTTTGACGAGTGTCGGACTTCAGGATTTTCTCTGACACGGGGCACGGAGAGACACGGAATGACGAATCAGAATCAAATACTCTATACACAGCAATTCAATAGATTAGCTGTTCTTGGTGCATCGAGAAATCTGAGCGACCAACAGATCTACCTGTCGGATTCTCACAAGGAGGAGCGTCTCCTTCAGTCCGCCAGGCGCAAAGGAAAGCCGACGAGGGCACAACTTGAGACAGAACTCCTTCTTGAGGTTGGCCCCCCGCCCCTTTCTGATTGTTACGAGGACGCATGTTTACTGTTAAGTGCTTAACAACTGAAGAGTGGAGTTCGTTTAAACCCCGTCGCCGAGTGCTGAGATTCGATACGACGGGGTCCAGCCTCGGGCTGAAAAACCTTGGTGGTTCGTCCATCGAGCGCTCGTGCATTCATTCCTTCGTCTGCTGTCAGCAAGGCGACTGCCACCATGATGATAGTCTCCGAGGGATCAGACTTAATTGAAAAGATAGATAAATGGCTCAAGGTATAACACCATTATTAGTGGCGCCAGACTCAAAACGGCAAACTTACTGTTTCAATTATTTTTCAACTCTATCTTACTGTAGAAGTATGATGTTTCAGAGGAGCAAAAAATATGACGATCAATTGCGATCAACCCATGAACAGCGGGGATTCAAATACAGAACTGGCCAGTACAGGTCTGTCCTTTCTGCAGGCAATGCAGGAGTCTTACTCTGCTGCACAAGACAACAACACACACCAGCCTGAGGAAAAACAGAAACATTCTTTGCATAATGTTGAGGCAGCGCTCAATAGTGTCTCCGCAACCGGCGAGCCTTTATCTTTTGCCTGGTCGCAAGCAACTCAAGCTGGCTTCAATGCCATAAAGAACGAAAGCGCTTCATTGAACAACCTTCCGAAACTCTCGATCAAAGAGTCCAACGAAGATCCGCAGGCGAAAGGAGCAGACTCTTTGAAGAAGATGATCGACGCCTTCAGTAACATCAAAGGTGATGCCCGGAAGACTGGAGAGGTGATAGCAGAATCGATAGCGGAGCTAATATACAATCTCGCAAACTCCGTAGAGAGGCTCCAGCAACCAAAACACGATATGAAAAGAGATGAACGCAAGAAAGACATTCACAAGGTAGTGGACAACCATCTCTTGAGTGATGCTACTGCTCGTGGTGCTGCCTTTGTGGGAACATCGGCAGATTCAACGGAGGAGTTACTTTCGAAGGAGAGTGTGTCGCAAGAGCCGGATACCGTTGAAGGCATATCTGAGAGCGTGGCGAAGATTATTGAAGAAGCATTCAGAAGATTTCAATCCGAGGAACTGCAAAAATACATAAAGCGATCTGATTTGGTTGACATGATCAAAAAGGTGATGGAGAAAGCCGAATCCAGCACGGAGCAAAAAGATCCAGGTCGACTCGATCGGACGAAAAGTATGAAGCGCTCAGATCTGATCGATCTGAAGAAAAGTATAAAGCGCTCAGATCTGGTTGATGTTATGCAAAAACTCATCGAGCGATAACGCTAAAGAAGCATATAAACAGTTGATTTCCTCCAGGTGCGCCAGCCGAGAGTGCGTGAATAATTCACCTCTCTCGGCTGGCTGCATCATCAAGTCATGTCATCCTGCCATGTTGCCCAAGATCTCAAAAACCGCAAGATCTCAAAATAAACCGTTTTTGGCACTCTAATATTTACACTGGCGCAGAAACTTCAGTAAGTGGCTCAGAGTAACCGCCAAGAACTTCCGTTAGTGACAAAATGTTTTCTGCAGCAAATGCAGCAGGTTGCTTGTCCATGAATTCATTGAGCTTGTTGGCAGCAGCAGCAACATCTGCACAGCATCGTCATACAGAGAACTTGCAGAAAGGCGACGATTTCCAAAAATGATCGGCATCGTGATCAGTACTGGACTCTGCGGATTCTTCGCCAGGCGCACCGCATACGGTGATGAGCATTTTATCCTGCCATGCTGCTCAAGATCTCAAAGACCGCAAGATCTCAAAAGATACGTATTCTTGGCACTCTTAATCATTTGCACTGACGCAGAAATGTCAGTAAACGGCTCATAACCGGCAAAAACTTCCATTAGTGATCCGGGTAGATGTAATAGTAGTGATCCGCTGTATGGATCAACTCGTCCTTAAGGCTACTCGATTTGCAGGTCTTTTCTAATTCCCCAGAAGTGTCACTATTGTCGCGCCAATGCTGATTAGTCTTATTTCTATCCACTTCTTTTGCAGGCTTCGTCGCCCACGTCCATAACTCTGTACTGACTTTGTCCCTTTCAATAACTACCATGTGAAACTGTCTATTACTGCTAGGCTTTTTATCGTAATAATTAGCGGCGGTTGTCCATTGTGGTGTCCAGTCTTCGAAGTTCGGTATGTTTTTGTCTTCACCGCGCGCAAGAACCACAAAGCTGTTTATCGGTTTAGAGATCAACTCCGGATTTGTCATGTAGGCGCCATAACGCAACGGGTTTCCTTGAAATACAGCAGCAAGTGTTTCTGCATGCTCAGGTCTGGATTGCAGGCTGTCCAAGAGATGAAGTAGCTGCTCTCTTCGCCAACCAAACTTACTGTCGCGCTGCCACTCACTAGACATTCCAGAATCTTCAGACTCATCAAATAAATAACGGTCAAGTTCCTCGCGGATGCTCTCTTTGATGCCAAGTTTCCTCAGATAGGCTTCGAGTTTCTCCCTTGCAGGAACTGGTTGCTGAGGATCGTAGATGATGATGTCCCCGCGAACATCCTTATGATTGTGCCCGAAAAGTTCGATTATGTTCCGCTTCGAGAGCCCGGCTTGCTCGAAAATAAAGAGCATCTCTTGCTCGAGTGACTTTCGTCCGCGATTTATCGAATTGCTATCGTCGAATGAACCCATATGTTCTTGGCTTTCATTTTGATTCTTCAGCACCCATTCTGCATATAAATCAGAAATTGCCCGGTTGCCTCGCGCTGCCTGGAGTGCATGGAGACGCTCCTCTAAAGCAGTGACGACAACTTCAGTCGCTATTCTCTTTCCATTGATAGCATCCATGAAGTAGTTTAGCTTGACGGCAGCCTCCTTAATAACATCGGGACTGTGTCCTGTATCTATTGGTTGTCTGGTGATGGCATCGAAGGGAATACCGTCCACTTCGATTACGGCTCGGGGTATGTTCACCTCGGTTTGTCCATTGATTTCTTTGGGGGACGAACCCACCTTTCCAATCTCTCGCAAGAATTCTTGCGTCTTCAACGTCGGATCGCCTTTCTGCAGGTCCGATAGCTTTGCTCTCACTTCAACGGGTTTCATCGAGACGCCCTCCGGAAGTCCATTTTGATTAGTGGCCCTTGCCATCGCATCTTGCATGTTTCCCCTCTGGACCTCCTCCATGCACTTCCGGACTTCACCGACAATCTTCTGTCCGTCTGGATGGAGCTCGACTGTTTTGCCATTTACCGTAACCTCGTGCGCAACCGGACGTTGATTGGTCAGCTTGATTTCGGATAACGTTACTGGTGGAGTGCCATCGCCTCTCGCCAGGTCGTGCAGCTTTATCGGTGGAAGGTTGGGATCGCAGCCGAACGGGCGAACATGCCAGTTTCCGTCACCAGATGCAGTCACATGATAACCCTGCTCCTTCATGAAATTGATGAAATCATGTTCTTTTACTCCCGGCGACAAGCGATAGTCGAGCACATTTCCAGGACCGAGCGTGGCATGTTCTACAAGCTTTTGTTGTCTCGCCTGCTGGCTGCCCATGCGGTAACCCATACCCATGCCAACCCCGGTGGAAACTGAGAAGCTGAACAGGAACTGTCCATACTCACCAAGGCTTTGCATCTCTCCTGGTGTTAGATTGCGACCTGTGGCTTTCTCATAACCTAGCCTGAGTCCGGCTTCTCCACCGAATTGCGCTGTCATGGAAAGAGCATTAATGCGCAATTCTCTGCCCGCGCGAGTGAGGATCTGGCGCACGCATGCCGAACTTCTCGAGCTTCCATTTGCCATCATCGCGAGCCTTTCAGCGTTCATTGCGACTGATTGCATTTCATTGCGCCGGACGAGCGAAAGTAACGAATCTTTGACCGAAGCTCTGCCTCCGGAACCAACGGTTCCTGCGAAGTGACCCAGTCCTGCTCCGACGACGAAGGAGCCGAAGTCCATAAGGTATTCTTTACCATACGGTTTGGCGACAATGTTCCAGAGTGCTCGGTCCATTTCTTCTCCTGTGAGAACCTGTTCGGCACCTGAATCTCTTACAAACCGGTAGAACTCACAGCCATGAGAGCCTTTGTTCTGAGTGTGCCCCCAACCGGAGTGTCCGTCTTTATTAACCTGATACAAGAATTCGTTGGTGCCATCCCTTGCTGCTGTCCCGGCAAGCGCGCAAAGCGCTCCGACAGCGAGAGGACTCAGGGTGCCGCATGAGCTTGCAATAAGGACACAGGCACCAATGGTAACGATCATGTCTGGACCATTTTCTTTGAGCCAGCTCGAGAATGTCGATTTGGTGACTCTCCCTTTCTCGATGTCGTCAATCATCGAGTGCAGCTCTTTGTACGGATCTTGAGTTATAGGGCGACCAGCCGGATCTGTAATGGGCTTGCCATCTCTGTCTAGAATGTAGGATTGCTCGTAGTGATGATTCGGGCTGAGCATATCATGCATGTTTTTGTAAATCTGAATAGTCTCTTTGAGCTGCTCGTGGGTGTCAGGATCTCTGTGGCCCATCTCTGCTAGAGCTGTTTGCATCTGCAAGATGCGAAGTCTAAGATCTCTGAGATCTTCAGGAGTAACTCTGTCCATTTGCTCTTTGAGAAACTTCGCATCTCTTTTCAGTTCTTCGAGTCCACCTTCATAGATGTGCCCGTGCCGGGCGGCGTCGAAGAACATCTTTAATTCTTGCATCTGCTCGCGCATGTCTTCTGCGATAATCGAGAACTTGGCAAGAGTAGGGTCTTCATTTAGTGCCTGCATCATGTAGGCACGAAGTTGATCGCGATCCTGAAGTCCCTTGTCGCCTCTAATCTGGATCAAGCCACGTGGCTCGTCAGCGTTTGAGCACTCCACGAGTCCTAGAATCTGCCTGAAGGCAAGATCATCTTTCTGCTCGAGAGCGAGGTGGTCATAGGAGCGAATACGTTGCCCGGACTTGAGGAGCCTTTGCTTTCTCTCAGCATGGTCTGCGGGGGGATGCTCCTCAAAATGTCTCTGGTTGTCGGATGCGGAGGTATTGCGTCCGTTACCGCTGGTTGCTGCTCCATCTGCAACAAGCGTTACTGTCGCTGTTTCTTCAGCGCGCGTCCTGGCCCGACCAAGACCCATATCGCGCTCGTACAGCGGAATGTGGTCCCAGTGCGCTTTTCCTCGAATTCTAAGATGGCGAAGAATACTGCTTCCGACGAAAGTATCGCCATCGGATACGGTGAGCTCGTTCCAGAGCTCCGGCGAAAGCTGTTTGAGATAAAGACCATGTTCGGCCCACAACTTCATCCCAGTTTCGCGAGACACTTCTGTGTAACCGTTGTTTCGATTGCCGATGTAGCTCGATAGCTTTAGCGCCAGCTCTATCTCATCAACCTTCAGCTTCTTCTCTTTGTATTCTTCTCTTGCAACTTTCATCTGCAGCCGGCCGTTGTCGAAAGAGCCTGCGAGTTGCCATTGTTTAGTTGCCCATTCAGCATCGACGCCATCATTGACGATGTTCTCCAGTTGAACACCGTAGGAGACGCCCTCTTTCGTCATGCGCACCAGCTCATTCAGATTTTTGTTCCTGTCGATCTTGAGTCCGAATATCTTGCTGTCAGCAGCGCTCAGCTTAACTCGAGCTTCTTCGTTCAACGCCTTGAGACGCTCGGGAATGTCCGAGAGAACCTCCGCATATGGACCGTTCTCTAGAGCACCGTTACCGTTGTACATCTGTCCAATGACGGTCTTGGGAGGAATGACCATGGCGCTCCACCTGAAGGCTTCCCTCTCCTCCTCCGACATCTTCTGCCAACCCAGGTCGTATTGTTGCTCCGGTGGTGGTGCCTCCTGCCACCCCAACTGCTCCTTTTGCTCCTTGGGCAGTTGATCCCATTTCATTAGCTGTGCGCGACGATGGGGTGCTAACGTATTGAGCAGTTCGACGTTTCTGGAGATGGATCGTAAAACTTGCTCTCCACTTCTTCCTGGTACACTGTAATTCTTGACTATTTCTTTTGCGATATCGAACACGTTGGGCGGATCACCCGGTCGCTTTGCGTCTCCGATTCTCCCATAGGCGATACCCATGTTAAGCAGATGAGCAGCTGGTGGTCGAGGTATGTGAGCACCATCGACGATTTCAGAAATCTCCGCAGCCAGCTCGGGGCGCAGTGGCTCACCCATGCAGTAGTCAACGAGTGTTTTCCTGAGTAGAGAGCTTTCTGCCGCAGATACTAACGTTCCGTTCTTGTAAATCGACCAGGGTGTTTCTTTGAACGACGAATATGCCAGCTCTCGGGGTCCTGCTTCACCCGGAGCAGCACTGGGAGCTCTTGCGATTACACCCATTAACACATAGGCGCAGTCTGCCTTGAATCGATCTATCTGGTCTACACGGAGACCCACGTCCATTGTCAGGATGTCATGCCCGGTCTTGCTATCCTCTCCTTTCCTGGCGAGACCGGGGAACTCAGCCGTAGTTCCCAAGACGCTAATACGTTCTACTTGCTCTGCGGATAGATGTTGCGCAAGCGCACCAACCGCTTCGAGGCACCGGCGGCGATGCTCGAAGACTGGATCGGTTACCTGCATCCACTCGGATGGGGGGAGCTCTTTGCCGTCGATCGTTTCTTTTAGTGCGGTGTTAAGGCAGCGCTCCGCTAGTTTTCGTGCAAGCTCTGGTTGGATATTCTCGCTATGCTCGCGTAGCCGCTCCACCATTTCATTCGTCATAAATCGGGGACGGATGAGTTCGACGTCCTCTTCCTGCCAGTGCCTGGCCATCGCAGTGAAGCCTTCCAGGGCGCTCTTGAATTGTTTGTCGGCCCAGAAGTTGATGATCCTGGATTCGCGGTCGGTAAGTTTCTGGCCTTCCCATATTCTATAGGCGCGTTGGGCATCAAACAGAGCGAATGCGTTTTTGAATCCTTCTCGAATAACCCCTCGAACTTCCGGAGTCATTTTGTCGTGTGGAAGTTTCGCTGCGACGGTCCCTAGAGTGGCATAGAAGCAGTATTGATCATGAAGTTTTATCTTACTTCTATCAGCGTCAGTCACCTCGTCAGACTCTCGTTTCGGTGGGTCGAACTCCGGTTCCCACTCCTTAATCAGTAACAGCGATTTCACGACAGCTTCAGTTAGCTGGGGATTGTCGGCAATTGCCTCGAGGGTTTTGCGCGCACTGGGCGCCAGGGGCGAATTTTCCTCTATCCGGTAGCTTGGTAGCATACCGAGGAACCAATCATCTTTCACCAGATACGGTCTGTGTACCTCAGCTGCTCCGGTTGTGATGGCGGCGAGTATCGTGATGCTTCCCTGGTTGCCGGCGCGCGCAGAGTTCTCAATCTCCACCAATTGGAGCGGAACCCGCGGATTGTCCAGGTGCTCTACATATAGTCTGGTGAGCTCTTTCCAGTGAGGACCATTGTTGTTAATCTCTTCGAAGATAGCGTCCATGGTAGAGCCGGCGGTGGCTTCATGTCTAAGACCATTCTCGAGAACTTTCCTGTACTCAGGGCGTGGATCAATGGCAAAGGCCATTGATGTGGCGACTATGTGCTCTCGGGTCATTTTCCCCTCGAGCGCAAAGTCGTTGATGGCAGATGTGGTTTTCTCGACAAGCTCGGATCGGAGAGTCTCCGGCATCTTCGTGAAGTTAGGAATGTACATCTCCTTTCCAGCGAGCTTCCAGTAGGTCGTCATCCAACGACCGATGGCTGTCGGATCACCGGTGTCTCCGATCAGAATCGCCCCGAGAGATTGCACGGCATATTTGTTTCCACTTCTCGCCTGTCCGGCGATCGTGTCGAGCGCTTTGCGCGCCTCCACATCGCTCGCTTCACCGGTAGAGGCGCTACTGATCATCATGAGAGCATCGGAGGTTACCAGCCATTGATGCCAGTCCTCCGCGTACGTGTTCGGACGACCGCTCTCTTTCGCTGCTTCTATCTCCTGCTCAAGCCGCTCGATTACGATGCGACGCTCTTCTTTGGAGGTAGT
>CAYTDR010000196.1:0-7701 GCA_964436185.1 uncultured Candidatus Obscuribacterales bacterium
GTGCGCACTTCGCCCTGGTCGATGACTTTCTGCACGAGCGTTTTCACGTCGCCGGAGAAATGCTTGGAGAGGAAGGCGTCCATGTCGCCGCCGGCTTCTGCCTTGAGGTGCTCGAGGGACTGGCGGTTGAGCTTCAGAATGATCTCTGCTGCACCTGACTCCCAGTGCAGCGACTTCATGGTGGCCAGTGAGATATGACCGTGATCTTTGATCGGGTTGATGTAGTCGTCGTTTAGATGTTTGTCCCAGGCTTCGCGACTGTACATCTGGTGCCCTTCATCATCGGTGGGGATGGGGAAGGAAGCCCTGACTGCGTCCTGGAAGGACTTGGCGAAGTCCGGGTCATAATGAGGATTGCCGGGTGAGGCGTCGAGTTTTCTTCGTAGGTCGGCCGCATGCGGTCCGTTGAACGCTTCGTGAAGCACTGCCAACTGCCCCTTTGTGGAGCTGCCCATCTCTGCGGATTTTGAGTAGAGATTGAAGACAACGTCCTTCTCCGGTGCACGGCTGGGGTCGCGGGCAATCTGTTGCAAGAGATGCTCGGCTGCTTTCTTGCCGTAGGAGTTGGAGCGGAAAACTTCGCCGATCTTCTGGTTGACATAATCTCGATAGCCGACTTTCTTTCCGCCTACTTCAATCTCCGTGTTGGCGGCATACTTTTGGCGCTCAGTCGGATTCATGCTGGCTATGGCGCCATACATGGCATTGTAATCACTCCAGATTACGCCCTGGGCGTCATTGAGCGCTTCGACGAGATCGCGTCGCACGTTTTGCTGTGTAAGATCGTAGGTGGTCTGGCGGAAGCGATCGAGATTGGACATTTTCTCGGCACCGCCCGGCTCTGTTTTCCATCGCTCGAGAAGTGCTTGTTGCTTGGCTTCAGAACCAGCAGCATAGAGTTCTCGGGCTGCCGCCTGACCATCGAGCAGACCTTTCAATCCTGTGGCATCTTCTCTATAAGTCCGCAAATCCTCGGCTTGGCGCAGGCGAGCGACGATATCACCGGATAGCGCCGTAGCTGCCGGATCGCGTTTGTACTCGGTCATCGCCTCCAGTTGTCGCATGGCACTGGACTGCTGTGGAGGCAAGCGTCCAGCCTGGTACTGGTTGAAGAGCGACAGTTGTGTGCGCTGCTCGGGGGTCAGTTTGTCGCCGGTCAGTCCGCTTTCTGATACCAGTCGACCGGCTTCGATGGATGCCGCGAGTTTCTTCGCTCCTTCCACTTCGGTATAGGTTTTCAATGCCGTACGATCGACTTCCGAGAGTGCCGCTCTGGCCTTGGCCCGATCGGCTACCGGCAGAGCAAGCAGCTCTTTCTCCACCTGCTGCCCGCGGTCGTACTCGCTGGCCGCATCTTTGCCTTCCAGGCGCTGCCACTGGCGATACTGCTCGAGAAGATGCTTTTGATTGGCTCCTAGCTTCCCGGCTTCGGAGTCCGTGAATAGTTTCAACTGAGCCTGTTCGGCGACCGTCAGCTTGCCTTCCTGGCTGCGATCGTAGAGCGCGAGGCTGGCTTGTTGCTCCTTCGTCATCTCCTTGATCTTCGCGTCGCGGATGTCTGGTGCCAGTCCCGTTAGCGAGGCGCTCAACTCTTTGCCTTTTTCGATTTGCCCATGCATGTGGCGGCCTGCATCTATATCGGCAGCCAGTTTCCTTCCGTCTGTGATCTCGCCCAGCAGCTTCTCGTTTTTCTCATAGTCGCGGAAGGCAGTAAGCGCCTTTGCTTCGGCCTCATCGGCGGGAGGTTTGTTTTGTTTGTCCAATTCGAAGCGAGCAAGAGCCTTTTGATCAGCGGCGCTCAGCTTGTTGTTTTGACTGTCCAGGTAGAGCTGGTAGTGCTTCTTGTCCCCATCCGGCAGCTTTGCGGCATCAAGAGCACCACGGCCTATCTCCTCGGCAATCCGCCCGCCGTCTGCTATGTGCTCGCTGAGCTGTTTTCCTCTGGTAATCTCGGCCTGGATAGCGGCACCACGTTCGATGGTTTGATCGAGCGCGCGGCTGCCCAGGAGACCTTTGAACTCAGTGTCGGTGAGGTCGCGTGTGCCCGGCAACAAACCTTTCAACTCGCCGGCATTCATATTCATCAAACTGTCGGCATAGTCGAACTTCCTGCGCAACAGCTCGGTGGCGCGATGTCCAGCGCCCTTGTAATCGAAGTGCGTGTTCATGAACTGATCGTTGAGCTGGCGCAACGAGCGGTTGTAGACGAAGAGATCGAAGCTCTCTCTGTCTATCTGCTCGACATGCTTCATGTGCTCTTCAGTGCTGGCGTTCCAGAAGGTGCCTACCACCGACTCTCCCATGTCTTTGTTGAAACCGGCTCCTGCTGCCTGTGAGAGATACTCCAGGCGGCGGCGCTCTTTCGCGAACGTAGTCAGTCTGCCGACTGTGTGATTGAGATCGGTGAAGTACTCGTAGTCGTTGCGGGCCGCTTTCGCCTCTTGCGAGGTGTTGTCCTTATTCAGCATGGACTTCACGTGCCTGACCTCTTCATAGACAGTCAGATCGGCACGCTCATCCTTGCTGAGCTTGTCGCGGGCAGCAGCACGTTCTCCATCCGGCAGTGCCTCTATGCGGCTGGCCACAGTCTCACCGCGCTGATACTCGGCACTACCGTCTTTCTTCAGGGTCATGTGCATATCGAGCCCGCGCCGCAATCTGCCCCTGTCAGTGTCGGTCATGTTGGCGAAGGTGTCGTCAATCACTTCCTGGCTCGCGCCGAAGGCCCAGTTGCCGTCTTCGAGTATGGTGCCCGGGCTCTTCTTGCCGAAAAGCATGAAGTCGCGACTGATGGTCATGAGTCGGTTGGTGTTTACGTCGCCGCCCGAGGAGCCGAAGAAACCTTTCTCGTATCTGTAGGAGTCCGCATCGTCCGGGTTGCCTGTGCGGCTTCCCGGGCGGACAAAGGCTTCTTCCAGCAGTCTGGCGCCACCATTGTCCCGGAAGTCGGTACGGGCAGCGTCGCTAGCTCGATCGGCGCCGGCGAACTCTTCGAAGTAAGCCAGTCTCTGTCTAAGGGACCCTTCTGAGTATTTTGATGGCGCCGGGCCGCGACCGACGCGGGGCGAAGTATACTGCAGCGCCAGGCGCATAAGGTCGGCTTCTTCTTTCGGCGTTCTTGCATCCTTGCCTTTCTGCAAGTAGAGCTCCAGCGCCTTCTTATGGATCTCTGGAGCGTTTTTCCAGGCCGGATGATCCTGGATGTTACGCAAGAGCGTCTCGGGATTGTTTGTTTGCGCACCGGTTGCTTGTTTGAGCAGCTCCAACTGGTACTGGTTGAGATTACCCAGCGACTCTCTCAACACCTGCTCTGATTTACGTCGCTCGGGGAGTTGCTGGTATGTTCGCATCTCGGCCAGAGCAGCGTTGATGCGGGCATCGGCGCGTTGGGCTTCGTCTGTATCTACCGTGTAAGCATTACGATCGACATGACGGGTGAGAACCTCGCGCTGCCAGCCGTCCCATTTATCATTGATAGAGGCACGCAGGTCGCGATTGGACTCGTGCTTCTTGAGCAGGTGCCACTGCATCATTTGCATGTCGTCGCCGGAGAGACCTTCGATTTTCCCCTTCAGATCCTCATAGCGAGAGCCCTGCCACGGCCAGGCATAATGAAAGATTCCCCAATTCTCGAACACCGTATTGATGTCGTTGGCCTTCGACTGCAAATCGCCGGCTGACCAGCCACCCCAGCCGGTATCCAGTGAGAAGCGTCTCCTGGTCATGTCCTCATCCAACTGGCTCATATCGCCGGTGAGTTGATCGACGCGCCAGAAACGTGTCATCTCTTCGCCGGTGCTGCTCTTCCAGCGCATGTCCTTCCACTTCTGGGCGTTCTGGTCGGCTCCGAACTTGAGATAAGTCATGCTCCAGGTCTTGCTGTCGGGAGCATCTCCATCGATCACGCGGCTGAGAGTTGGTTGACCGAACTCGTTAATTTTAGGCTTGTTGTTGGCGAGATCCCAGTCATAGTTGAACTGATGAACCTGTCCATTGTCGCCGACTGTTCGGGCTAAGAAGTTGTTATGTCCTCTGACTGTGAGACCGCCATGCTCGCGGAAAGTGGTGAAGGTATTTCCGTCGGTACCGCGGGTGACCCGTACATTTACTTCCGTTTCGTTTTGCGCCAGATTGGTGAGATTGGTTGTTGTCTTGAACAGCATCTCCAATCTGCCTTCGCGGTTGACGAAGACGGCAGCGGTATTACGTCTGGGACCGGGTGGTCCGATATTGGTGGTGCGTACAAAGGCACCGTCCGGCTGACCCTTCCATGTGTCGCCCCATTCATCCATATAGCTGGAGATCCTGGGGTTCTCTTTCGATGTGTCCCATTCCAGTTTTGTCGTGCGATTGGCCCGGTCGGAGAACTCGGTCAGGAGCATCATGCTGCCATGCCCTTCGGAACGGAAGGATTTGTAGCTGCGATGCGTGCCATCCGTGGCATCTACTCTGGTTGTCTGTTTGACGCCACCTTCATATGTATGGACGATTCTTTCGCCGTGCTCGTTGCGCTCTCCGGTCTTGACCATCTCGCCGCCTGGTCCGACGGCTTCCCTGACTGTGAAGGTGCCATCAGCCCGCAGCTCTTCGATCTTGGAGCCATCTCCTTTTTTGATTGCCAGGTCGCCGGTGCGCGGATCGAACTCCACTTGTTGCTGGAAGGAAGCTCCGAGTTGTCTGCCCTGCGCGTCGTATCTGGTCCAGTTGGTACCATCGGCAGTGGCAATGTAATTGCCCTGCCCATCGACGATCTTGGTTGGACGTCCGTCGCCAGTCATACCAGCTACGGTGAACTGCTTGCCATAATTGTTATCGCCTATGACGATGCTTGAGGCTCTGCCGACTTTGATTTCGCCTGTCTCGGGATTGCTCTCGATGCTTGCCCCGGACATGAAGCGCGTGCGAGTAGCACCACTTTCTCGGCTCTCCTTAATAGTGCCGTCGGGACCGACAGTGACGATGCCTCTGAAACTTTCGGTTTGCTTCTTACCCTGTTGGTCGGTCCAGGTCCTGGTCCAGTTGCGACCGTCTTTCGATTCCAGCGTGTCGCGGCCTCCGCCGGCCACGCGGGTATCGATTTTTGTAACCTGACCATCGGCACCGCGGGTGATGGTATGACCGTTGCGCCCCCCGTCTGTCATCCAATCCAGATTGCCGGCCGCGTCGCGATGGAGTATGGCCCCGGACCACGGGGTCAAGCCTGGCTCGATGCGGGTCTGTCCTTTTGAGAGATCCTTTGGATCGTAAGACCATCCGTCGGCAGTGCGTACTTCACTGGTCGGCTGCCAGCCTGGATAGCCGCCCTCTGCATGGCGAGCCCCGCTGGCGAAGTCAAATGTCTGTTTGCCTACCCATGTCTTGCCGGCGGCAATACGGCCGGTTCTCATGTCCGGGCTGTCTAGAACAGCATAGGTCGAATTTCCGCCTGCGCCGGAATCTTTCATGCGCATGAGCTTGGTACTGAAAGCGACGGTGCCGTCCGGCTGAACGCGTCCACCTTCGAATATCCGCTCCGGCTGGTCGCCACCAGCGGCGGAGAAGTGATACTCGGAGATCTCGCCTTTGGCGGTTTCTACAACGTAGCGATGACCACCGGGGATCTCATCGGAGCCCTCCGACCGCTCGATTCTGGTGCCATCCAAACGTTGAACGAAGTCCGGTCTGGTTTTGTCATTCTTATACTGAATGAGATCGCCGGCATCGTTGAACTCTACCGTGGATTTGGCCGGCAAATCAGTGCCGTTGAGCTTCCACTTTTCGCCTTCTCGTTTGTACTCACGCAATACACGGTCGCCGACTTTCACTGTATAGCCGGTGACGCTACCGGCATCATCCCTGGTGGTGAGTATGGTTCTGCCGTTCTCGGTCAGGGCTGCTACCACCTCACCTTTGCTGTTCAGTTCTTGTCTGCCGCCAGAGTCTTTTAGGACCAGGCTGGCCACTTCGGGAGCACCTGGGCCCGGTGGGCTGATGCGCATGCCGCTGAAAGCCGACGGCGGCTTCATAATTGTCTCGCCCCTGCCGGTGTCGCGAGTGTAAGTGGCGCCTGAGGGCAACTTAACGCCGAAACGTCCGTCCGGCTCGACAAAGAGCTCTCCGCGCACCGGCTGTCCGGTGGCTGGATCGCGCACGATCTGACCGTCTCTTACCAGCATGCCGTTGCGCGACTCCCAGGTGGAGCCGGATGATTCTCTCAAAGTGACTAGACCGTTCTCGCCTCGTTCTATTGCGATAGAGCGATTGTTGGGCAAGTTTGTGATCGATGTGATATCGCCTTTGGTGTTCTGGCGGGCCAGGGCCCCATTAGGGCTCTGGATCACTCTTTCTGCCGAAGGCGTGCCGTTGGCTGCCCAGGCGACGTTTTCTCTGGCGCCATCCGGTCGGTAGCGATCTTCTAGCCTCATTGTTCCGCCGTTGTCGCGGAAGCCGAGCATGCCATCGCCGAGGGTGCGCACTACCTGATCGTATTTTTGTACCCCTTCTTCCTTGCCGGGAGCACCGGTGAAGGGAAGACCGGAGGAAGGTTTTCCGATCGGGTGTCTGACTATGACGCCGCTGAGCGCGCCCTTGGTCATCGTCACCGCACCACTCTGCTGATCTAACGATACAGTAGCAGCGACAACGGCATCGGTCTGGTAGGGAATGTCCTTGCCGGCAGCGTCAGTGAAGTAGACTTGATAGTTGCCTGACTGATTTTTCTGCAGTGTCTCTACATGCTTATCCGGATGGACAGTTCTTATCGACTTGACTGTCTTTGAATCTGCACCTTCATAAGTTACCGTGGAGCGCTCTCCGGAACGCGCCGTCATCTCACGGATGCGTCCCTGGCTGTCGCGTCCGATCATTATGCCGTTGGTGCCGTACTCGACATCCATCACTGATTTGAGGCGTTCGATGCCCGCTGCTTTCTCTCGCGAGGCCTCAGTAATCTGGCGCCGCACCTTGCCGTCTTGACCCAGCTCGATGGTGGCCTGGACCTCGGTCGGCGTGTTGCCGTCCATCAAAGTGAACGTCTTGCCATCGCTCGATGTCCAGCGCGTGCCGTCAGGCTCCTGAAGCTCTTTGAGCACCGGTGGGCGACCTTCGTGTTTGAGCTTGATCGCCTCACCGCGATGATTGATTACTTCAGACGTGCCGTCCGGCCGGGAGACTATGCGAGAACCATCCAGGTTGCGTAAGGTCTCGCTTCCGTTCTTGTTGTCTTTGACTCGGTAGCGTCCGGTGGCGTCGTCTACTCCTCGCGTACCCACCGTCGGCGGTGCCGGCGCATCGAGACGGTTCCAGGTCAAGCCGTCGCGGGATTTCCAAACGCCGGTCTTGTCTGCTACACCCAGAAGTGTCTTGTTGTCGCGAGACCACTCATAGAAACTCTCATTGCCTGCGGTGTCTCTAGTGTGGGTGACCTTACCTGCTTCGTTGCGGGTGATGGCGCTACCATCGGTAGCTATGGTGGTCTTGTTCTTACCTTCAATACTCTCGATTACGCCGTCGGGACGTTGAGTCACTTGTGGCTGGTCGGGACGGGCGCCGAATTTTACCGAGCCGTCGGCGGCTAGTGTCGGGATACCAAATGCTGTGTCGCCGGAACCTCGGCGTTGCCAGCTCTTGCCACCATCGGCGGAGAACCAGCCAGAGCCCTTGTAGTCGAAGACAGTGGAGGGCTGCCCGTTGGCGTCTAATCCTACGCGGATGAAATCGCCG
>CAYTDR010000196.1:7711-8735 GCA_964436185.1 uncultured Candidatus Obscuribacterales bacterium
AGGCTTTCTTACTTCAGTGATGCGATTGTCTCTATCGATGGTGAGGCGATTCCCACCTTCCACCACTTCCTCGGCACCGGCAAAAAGTCCTTTGTCGTCATAACGGTTTTGCCTGTAGCTCTTGTCTGCCCGATCGAGTCGCTCCAGACGTGGTGCACCGTCGGGTCCTGCTTTGAACTGATAGCGGCTGCCGTCTTGATCGGTAATTGTGGTTATGTCGCCAGTTTTCTCCGCTTTCAAGCCGAGTTTGCCTAACGCCTCGGAGTTTGCCAGAAAACCGGAGCCGTTGAGGTTGACTAACCCCTGGATCGCTGCTTCCCGCGCCGCTTTGGTGGTCTTCTCACCAGTGATGATACTGCCCAGATGTTCCTGCAGCTTTTGCAAATGTTCTTCGCTTACGTCGTCAGGAAGCTCCTTCAGGGCTTGCGCCATCTCTGGCGACATGTTGTCCATTATTGCTTTGAGGTCGGCGTCCGTCCATTGGTCCGCAAGAGCAGCCAGCGCACGTGCTCCCTGAGACCTTTCCGCCGCGTCACCTGACGCCAGCTTCATTCCCAGGAGGTCACGCACTGGAGCGGGGATTTCGGTTTCGGCCGCCATCTTTTGGAAGAGCTTGAATGCTTCCTTGCGATCGCCGGTCAACGGATCGCGGCTGTCGAGGGCAGCTTGCATCGCCAGGCTGGTCAGTCCTTCTGTTTTCGAGATGGCGAGGAGCTCTTCTCGTGCTTTGGTGGATGCGGGGCTGTCGGCACCTGCCGCCATTCCTGCAAGAAGCTTGATTGCATCTGCTTGACCCGATTTTGCCATCTCGGCAACTTTAGGCAGATCGGCGAGCAGCTCCTCAGGCGTAGAAGATGCCAGATAGCGGTTTCTCAGATCGGCATCGGCACTATTTCCTGCCAGCAATTGACCGATGGTTTTGACCGCTGTTTTGCGCGCGTCTCCGCCACTGGCGAGGGCCACGTCGAGCGTGTCGAGGACCCGTTGGCTGGTAGTGGTATCGCCGCCGGTTCGTGCTCGTGTG
>CAYTDR010000196.1:8745-10401 GCA_964436185.1 uncultured Candidatus Obscuribacterales bacterium
CCTGAGACTCTTGGGCCGTCAGTTGACCCTTATTCTGTTTTATGTTGTCCAACAGGAGGTTGGTGGCAATTTGCTGAACTGACTTGCGTTGATCGGCGGACAGATGCTCCAACTTCGGTATGGGCAGCGCTCTTCCCTCACCCATCGCTTGAATCGTTTTCTGCGTGGCAGGAGAGCCATCGGCTGAAAGCATGGCGATTACTGCTTGGGCATGCCTGTTGCCTTTTTGCGCTTCGATGAACAGTCCGTTGATAAGCTCACGAGTTTTAGCGGGGGTTTGCGGATCGTCCGGCGGCAGCTCGTTGAGCTTAGCTACACTATGGGCGGTGCTCGCCCAGAGCAATTCGTCTCCCATCCGCCGTACCGCCGGCAGGTCATTATTTGCCAGAGCCGTATCAATCTCGCTTGCCAGGTGAGCACGCGCTTTATCCAGGTCGGCTGCCTTGGAATCAGCATTCAGACCTGCCATGACCAGGTCTATACGCAGTTTGTCGATGACGGTCTCGAGCGCCCCTTCCGGTCTTCCGGAAGGCGGATCTAGCGCCTTATTGAGCTCTCTCATTGCAGCAAAACGCGAAGCCGGATCGTCACGTCCCAACTTGCCGATTAAAGTCTCGACCGCTGCTGAGCCCTTTGCCACCAGTTCGGCACGATTCGCTGCATCGGGCGCAGGAACTGGAGAACCACTTAGTCTTATGAGCAAGTCCTCCGCCTCTCGGTTGGGTGGCGGTCCGGAAGCCAGTTTCTGAATGGACTTGAGAGTAGTTATGGCCTCCTGTGCCTTGTTGTCGGCTGCAGCTCCTTTTGGCTCAGCGACTTGAGGTGTTGCATCGGCTTTTTGCGCAGGAGCAGCAGGCGTCAGCACTTCAGGCACTTTCATGTCGGCCTTATAGGTTCCGGCGTATGGGCTCGAGTCACGTACGGATGCATGTATCTTGCGCACATAGTCAGCGGTCATCGGCTCAGGGCCTTTCCATGACTTCTTCCAGCCCTCCGCTAACTGTTCCGGGGTGCCAGACCATTGAGAGCCGTCCGGAAGTTTGCTGTACTTATGACTGTGCTCGGGCGTGAACTCATAGTTGGAGTTCCACCAGACGCTGGTGGAGTACTCTCCATGTTTTCTTACCTCGATTATGCTGTCGAACTTCTTCTTACCTGTTGAGGTCGAATCTGCCGCACCATCTGTCTTCCAGTAGGCAATAGCGGAGGTGCCGTCCGTCCTGTGGACAGTGGTCAACCTTGGCGCTTCACTCCCCGGCTTGTCGCGGTTGAAACCGTATTTGGTGCCCTGACTGTCTTCTGCTTCGAAGCTCATTTCGTCAGAGTTGACCGACGCCTTAGGTCGAACCGTCAGTCCTGCATCCTTGAGAGCTGCCTCACCGCCCAGGGAACCCAGTGCTGTAACTGCTTGCTCTCGTATTCTCTGATCGGTTGATGCTACGTCAGTCTTTGCTCGGGCGAGCAAGTGCTCACGGACTGTTCGATCACCAATCTTGGTATCAAGGACTGGCGGAGTTGCATAGGCAAGTTGATGTACTGTTTCGTAAGAAAGGTGGTCGGCAAGCAGTTTTACCTCCTGCTCACCCCATTTGTCCGTGAACTGTCGCAGACCCTTGACCGCATCTCTATGAGCCGCAAGCGATCCTGAATCCATGG
>CAYTDR010000197.1:0-10384 GCA_964436185.1 uncultured Candidatus Obscuribacterales bacterium
CTTCCGGCATCGTTTACAAGGCTGCCAGGTTGATGATGGCCGGGGAGTACGTTGCTCTGAAAGTAATTCACAGCTACCTGGGCGCTGATAGTGCTTCGCTGGATCGTTTGATCAGGGAGCTGAGAGCCGCAGAGAGACTGAGACATCCCCATATTATTCGTTTGTGGGAATCAGGTACGACCGACGACGGGCAGCCGTATCTGGTCATGGATTATGTCGAAGGAAATACGCTCAACAAGATCATAGAAAATGAGGGATGTTTATCCCCCGCCCGTATACTCGACATCACGAAACAGATTTGCGAGGCTCTGGCACACGCTCATGCTCAAGGGTTGATCCACCGAGACATGAAGCCGGAGAACGTGATTCTGGAATATGGCGGTAGCGGCGACTATGTCAAAGTCCTGGACTTCGGTATTGCGGACACGCCCCACGACAGCGCCCAGCGTTCGATGTATCAGAAACCCAAGACAGTGGCAGGCAGCCCTGCATATATGAGTCCTGAGCAGTGCCAGGGACAAGAGCTGGATTTTCGTTCTGATCTTTATTCAGTAGGTGTGATGGTCTTCGAGATGCTCACGGGACGTAGACCTTTTCGTGCCCCCGGATTGTCTCAGTTAATGTATAAGGCGGTGACTGAACCTGCCCCCGCCCTAAGTGAAGTAAGAAAGGATCTCTACTTCCCACCGGAAGTCGAGGACGTTGTAGCTCGAGCTCTTGCCAAGACTGCGGAGGAACGGCAGAACTCGGTCATGGACCTGTGGCGCGAGCTAGAAGTTGCATTTGCAGGCAAGAATTTTGGCAAGGGAGTGCCACCGGCCAAATCTCCCAATCCTCCAAGGGTACCCCCGGGCAGGGATCCGAACATACGGCGGGGACCGGATGATTCTCCGACTGTTTCTCAGAGTAAAGGTAGGGATGGAGCCAGTATGGTTGATGATGTTGAAAGAGGCAAAGGAGCGAGGTCGGACGATCCTACACAATCGCAGGATGGTTCGGAAAAAAGGGGTGCACCGCCACCTCCTCCTGGACGAGGCACACCCAAAGGAGGGCCTCCTCCGGCACCCGGCAGACCAGGCAAAGACGCCAGTCCTCGCACTACGCTCTCAGCACTTGTAAAGTTGCCATCCAGCTACGACCAGGACAGTTTGACCAGAGAGCCTACTGCTGATAACGAGTTTCCTCCGCCGATGCTAACAGGCGACCAACGAAAGTTAGAGCGCCCGACGGGGGAAGGTCGACCGCCGGGCGGACCGAGACCGACCGGAGAGAACCGACCACCGGGTGCCAGACCGCCGGAGAATAGAGGCGGACCGCCGCCGCAAGGAGGAAGGCCTCAACCGGGAGGACCGGGACCAGGTCGTCCGGAAAATCGCCCGCCAGGGCAGAGACCACCGGGACCGGGTGGACCGGGCGGTGGACAAGGTGGACCCAGACCTACGGGCGAGCCGAGAGCTCAGGGACCGGGTGGACCGAGACCTGCAGGCGCTCCGGGCCCAGGTGGTCCAAGACCATCGGGCGAAGCGAGAGCGCCGGGACCGGGCGGACCAAGACCGTCAGGTGAAGCGAGAGGTCCAGGACCGGGTGGTCCAAGACCTTCATCGAGTGAGGCAAGAGGCCCAGGACCGGGAGGTCCTAGACCATCAGGCGAAGTAAGAGGCCCCGGACCAGGTGGACCTGGTGGGCAAAGACCTGCTGGTCCAGGAGGACCGGGAGGTCCTGGTCGTTCACCGGAAAATAGACCGGGCCCACCGCAGGGTGGTCCTCGACCAACCGGACCAGGCGGACCTGGGCCCGGCGGTCGTCCTCCGGAAAATCGTACTGGTCAGCCACAGGTTGGCCCTCGTCCAGGCGGTCCAGGCGGCCAAGGTGGACCAGGCGGACAAGGTCCCGGCGGACCAGGCGGGCGTCCAGCAGGTGGGCAAGGTCCTCGACCAGGCGGTCCAGGTGGACCCGGTCCGGGCAATCGCCCTCCTGAGAATAGACCGGGTCAACCCGGGCAACGACCATCAGGACCTTCGGGCCCTTCCGGTCAAAGCGGACAACGTCAACCAGGCCCCCAGGGTGGCCCACAACAACAAGGTCCTCGAACGGCGACACCAGAGCGTCCTTCTCGTCCGTCTCAGGAGAGCAGGGTGCCGCAGGGTCCGGCAGGAGGACCAGCAAAAGCAGTAGCGGGGACAGACTATAAAACCGGTACGGATTATCAGACGGGCATAACTTATCAGCCCGGAGACGAACTCGACGACGACCTTTCGACCGTATCTTTTGCGGAGCCACAAAACTCAGAGGGCGAACACATTCGCCCGTATCCCACAGGCGTAGCCTATGTTGGTCCGGCAACTCGCACTGGCGAGCAGCCCAGACCATCTAGAAGATTAGAATCAGAGCTCGAAGAGCCGGATTTGTCTGGGAGACCAGAAGGTCCTGCTTTCATGGGGGGAGGCAAAAAGCCTCCAGTGGACGAATCGTTTACCATGCCCATGCCCGACAGTGCTCCACCTGGATTTAATGACGATCCGCTTTTGAGCGGAAGCAGGTCGTTTGAGCGGTCGGAGAATGAGAGTGGTGGTGGTGGTGGAAAATCTGAACCTTTGGGACGACCCAGAGTGACATTCGACTCTCCTCGAATTTCGGGCAGTCGTGCGTTGGGAGCGCTTCTCGACAGCATGGACACGGACGAGGAAGAGGAAGAAGAAGACGATGACTCAGTCAATAACAATAACAAGTTTGCTGATCAGCTAGCTTCGTCTACCGGCATTTCAGTCGTGAAGTCGAAGACCAAGGAAACTGATGCTGCAAAGCTAATCGAGTCCCTGATGGGCGAACCTTCTCCAAAGGCGAGCATCAACAAGCAACCAACTGCCATGAACGAAGTCGCCGATGGCGTTTCGGACGCCCTTGATCGTCTTCTGGATGAAAAGAGTGTAGAAAGAAAGCTCACCGCTTTTCCCAGTCTCTCTGATCCCATCTCTAAAAATAAGAAAGTTGAGGAGGAAGACGAGGAAGAGGATGACGAGGACAGCAGCGATCTCGCCAGCCAGATTGACAAATGGCTGGACGAAGCAGCCGACGAGACACCTGGACCTGTCGATGACCTCGAAGAGTTGATCCAGAAGCCATCTCCAACCAGCACTCAGGATGCGCTTTCCAGACTTCTTGAGGCAGCCAGCAAGGCACCGGACAAGCCGGGCGGCGAAGAGAAGAAATCACGATCAAGCGCCCAGAATATGGCTTCAATGGTGAACAAGCCACCAATGAAGATCAGTCGTCAGTTTGCCAAGCTCCAGGAATCGGATATTATGGACGCGGCCAAGAAGCCTTCGGTATTCGATGATGAGCCGAAAGTATTCGAGGGAGGAGGTCCATCACGTTTCGGTCGGTCTGCCGGGCCAACTAATATAGATCTGGGCAATCCGGATTCGATTCCGTCCTCTTTCGAGAGCGCCGGCACTGGTTCTACAATCGACCAGGATGCCGTCAACGCTAGAATTGCTGCCCTGCAGAAGAAGATGGAGGAGCAGTCGAAGAGCAACATCAGCCTCGATCAATTGCCGGATGCGCCTCCTCCTGAGCCGTCCATTCTGCCTGATAATTCCAATCGCAGAGATGTAGTTAATCGCATTATGGAAGAGGCTGCCAATAGAAAATATCAGGAACCCTCAGGTCCCAGCGAAAGAATGGAGCCTGTTCAACAAGAAAACGTTTCAGTCCAGGAGCTGGAAAGGCTGAGTACCAGCCGTCTTCAACAGATGGCAGAAATGGAAGCGAAGGGGCGGCAGACTCGACAACAGATGAGAAGTAAATCAATGGGACCTTCCATCGATCCGGGCAAGATTATCGCCATTGTTGCCGTCATCGCCGTCGGAGTAGCAGGAATTTTCTTCCGCGAACCGATACTGAAGATGGTGGCTGGTGGCAATAGCGGCGATGTGGCGAGGGATACGCAGGTACTGGCAAAAGTCGATGAGCTGGAGAAATCTGGCAAACTCGCTGATGCAATGAAGTATCTCGAATCCGAAGAGAAGGATCGAGAACTCACTCAAGAGCTTTGGGACCGCTTGGATGCCATATATTTCAAACTGGCCAAGTACTACTACGAAAAGGCTGGACAGCAGCAGGTCGCAATCAGTTTGCTGGAGACCAAGATAAATTCGCAGTCTCCCAGATTCGGTGAAGCGCAAAAGCTTATTCAGGAATACAAGAAGCCGAAGAAGCAAGGGAAACAGGCAGGCAGGAAGAAACGGAGGAAGCGTTAAGAAAAACTGCTCAGGCAGTTTGGGAGAGAATCTAGTCCAAACAGGTACCGTCGATCAATGAAGTTGTGCGGCGAATGCAATCATCACTTCGAAGACGAAGATGAGCTCAATTACTGTCCAACTGACGGTGTTGAGCTTATGGAAGTTGGCAACGATCCATTGCTTGGACAAGTTATCGGCGACAAGTACAAGATTCTCTGTCAGGTAGGCGAAGGCTCGATGTCTGTAGTCTACAAAGCCCTTCAGGAATCGACCGACCGAGAAATGGCGGTCAAAATGCTTCATAAATTCCTGGGTGGCAAGGAAGACCTGGTCAAGCGGTTTTTCAGAGAAGCGAAAGCAGTCAGCAGTCTTCATCACACAAACATCATCAAGCTCTATGATTTCGGTATTATGCCGGACCAGCAACCGTATATAGTGACAGAGTACCTGCATGGGATGACGCTTTCTCGACTGTTGAGAGAACGCACTCGCCTCACAGTTTCTGAAGGATTACCGCTGATCGAGCAGATGTGCAACGGAATAGCGGAAGCACATCGCAATCGCGTTATTCATCGAGATCTTAAACCTGACAACATAGTTCTTCAAAACATCGATCTCAACAAGCCTCACAACGCCGCCGATTTGATCGGCATGAACTGCGTGCGTGTAGTGGATTTCGGCGTAGCTAAGATGTGGGGATCTGAGACAGCTGCACTCACGATTGAAGGGAAGGTTTGCGGCTCGCCTGCCTATATGAGCCCGGAACAGTGCAAAGGCGCGGACATTGATTTTCGAACGGACATTTATTCGATAGGTGTGGTCCTCTTCGAGATGTTCACCGGACGTCGGCCGTTTATGGCTAATGACTTGATGGCTCTCATGCTCATGCATGTGAATAAGGAAGCTCCTTCAATTGCTGAGATTTCACCTGATGTCACTTTCCCACCAGGTTTGAGCAGCATCGTAGCTAAATGTCTGAGCAAAAACCCTGAAGATCGATTCAAGAGTGTCGAGCACCTCTGGTATGAAGTCGAGTCAGTGTGCACCTTTAAGCGCCAGGAGTCGCGCTCGATTCCAACCAAAAAAGACGAATGGATACCTTTCGACTCTGGTCTGAGAAAAAGTGTGGAGCGGACCGCTCCGCCAAGCATCGACTTGTTGCAAGAGTGGAACAATACGACGACTCAGATGCCGGCGTTGCACAAAGCCAGGCCGGGCAGCCTTAAATTTAGATGGGGACACCTGAAGATTGGCATCTTCGCTACTCTATTGTTTGTGTCGGTCTTCACCATTGTGGATTTGTTCAAGAACATGACTGGGATGAGCACAGCCAAGTCTCTATTTGAATCGGGAAATTATGAAGGTTGCATCCAGATCATGGAGACAATTCATGACAAGAAAACTTTGTCACCGGAAGACAAGAATCTTCTGAACCTCGCTTACTTTCAGTTGGCCAAGAAACGATTGTCCGAGGCCCAGTCAAAATCTGCCATTAGCCTCTTAGACAAGATTGAGCGGGACTCGAGCTACTACGAGAAAGCGCAGAAGATCAGGTCTCAGATCAAGTAGAACCTGTTGCAGTTTGTGGTATCACCGGTGATATTACCAATTGATCGCTGTCTGGCGCGTTGTGTGAGAAGCGCGTCCACAGGCTAACCTGGCAGGCTCCTTGCCAACAGTAAACTTGAAGGTTTTATGAAATGACAGATCGGGCTCTTGACGCTGAATCGCATTCTCAATCATCTGTCACATCCCTTGGCATCAGTGTTTGCCCGTGTAATAATTCCAGAATGTACCGTGGCCGCCCAACTGTTGTCATATGGTATAGTTAAGACGGGTTTAGCACCGGATGCTAAGCGACCAAGACAGAAGAGGTAAAACAATGGCTGAATCCACCACTGCAAACAAAGTTGTCTCCATTACCGAGGCGGCTGCAGAAGAGGTCAAGAAACTCCTGGCTGAAGAGAAGGATGCAGATGGGTTGCGAATTGCTGTAAAAGGCGGTGGCTGCTCAGGCATGTCATACGGTCTCGGCTTTGACAAAGCGCAGGAAGGCGACCATGTAATTGAAGAGCACGGCGTAAAAGTGCTGATCGACGCGAAGAGTGCTATCTACTTGAAAGGCACTGAGCTTGATTTCGAAGGCGGACTACAAGGAAAGGGTTTCAAAATCTCGAACCCACAAGCAAAAGGCACCTGTGGCTGCGGCGAATCATTCTCGGTATAGAGTCTGATTCTATTGCTATCAAAGAGTTTCCCGAAGCCCGCATCTTCTATTGATGCGGGTTTTCGCGCAAGTAGTACAAGTAATCCAATTAAACAATAGTGACCATGATCTCCGAAACAACCAACATCATCACCGGCGATACCACTCCTCTGCGCACCGCAGGTGGATGGTTCGAGCCAGACTTTATCTCCGTCATAAAAATATTTGGTGCCGAAGCCACTCGCTTTCTGCAAGCGCAGACGACGAATGACGTAAACCAGTTGTCGCAGGGAGATGGTCAGCTCACCTGTCTTCTCGATCGGAAAGCCAGACCGCAAGCGGTTTTCAATCTGTTCAAGAATGAGAACGATTACACGATCCTCTGTCACTCATCACAAACCGCAGACCTTCTCAGCCATCTTGATAAATTCAGATTCGCCGACAAAGTAGATTGGTTGGATATTAGCGATCAAGTCAGGACTGTTCTCGTATCGGGTCCGGAGGCGAAAGGTTTGCTCAAAGGATGCCTTGGACACATGCCGAACAATGATGTTTATCAGCGTGCTACGAGCGCTCTCGAGATCGAAGGTACACTCATCAATCTCTTTCGAATCAGCGAGACTGGCGAGGAGGATTTCCTTCTCGTCATCGACAAGAATGAGTTTGCCAAACTCGAATCAAAAGTGAAACACAGCGCAAACAGTTTGGAAATAAAACGACTGAGCAGCGAATGCCTCTCCGTCGCCCGCATCGAAGCTGGGATAGTTCAAGCTGGTGTCGACTATTCTCAGGAGAGTCTGTTAGCAGAGACTCCGCTGGTCGACTCCGCTGTCAGTTACACCAAAGGGTGCTTCCAGGGACAAGAGGTTTTAGCTAGAGTTCGCAACCAGGGCGCGCCTACACGCGCTCTTGTAGGGATGGTTTTAGTTTCCAAAACCAACAAGAGTTTTGCCGTCGATACTCCGATTTTGCTAAACGGCGCAGAGATTGGACAAATCAAATCCAACTGCCAGTCTCTATTTCTCGATAAGTTCATCGCCATCGCTATGGTGAAGCGAGAGTTTCGTGTTCCTGACAGAACCTTGACCGTTTCGATCGGAGGTGAAACCTGTCAGGCAACCGTTCAACTCCTTCCGTTCTACACGGCGCCTTCTCCGGAAGCGCTGGCTAAACCTTTATACGATGCGGCTCTACAGGCGTTCGCAAAAGAAGATGATTCGAGTGATACGGACAAGTCCGAATCTGTCAGATTGCTGAAAAAATCTCTGGCTCTCAATCCATCTTTTGAAGACGCCTACGAGACCCTTGGTGTGATTCTCTCGAAGCAGGGTCGATTGGATGAAGCCATCTCCGTAATGGAAGAGCTCGTCCTCCTGAACCCTGATTCAATCATGGCTCACACGAATCTCTCTGTATTCTATCGAGAGAAAGGATGGAAGGAGAAAGCCGAGGAAGAGATGGCAGAGTCGATGAGCATCCGCATGAGAGAAGCGATGCGCCAACAGACTCAAGCCGCCGAAGACCGAGCGAAGAAAGAGAGTGACGAACAGGAAACGCGCCGACGCATGGAAATGTTTTCACAGGTCTTGGACATCGATGCCGAGGACTTCCTTGCCAACTACGGGATGGGTGATTGCCTGGTGGCGCTTGGTGAGTTCGAGAAAGCAATCGAATTTCTGGAGAAAGCAATTCGGATAAAGAACAACCATACTGTTTCGTATTTGGCGCTAGGAAGGGCCTTTGCAGGCGCTGGACAGCACGCGCGAGCAATTGAGACCTGGGAAAGAGGAATTGAAGTTGCAGCCCAGCGAGGGGATCTGGAGCCTTTGAAGGAAATGCAGGCGCGGATGTCGAAAATTCCTAAATAGGTTCGGAATTGCTCGCAAGTCATGAAGCCAGTGCTGAAAAGTCTGCAGCGCGCCGGTGCGGGCAAATAATAAACTCTTCCGTGTATTGACCATAAGTGGCACTGGGTAGAATGTAAGATAGTTCTAAATGTCAAGTGGTACGTTTTTCACAGGATGCGAAAAAATGGATCTCAAACGAATCGCAGCAATAGCTTCACTTAGTATGCTTGCAACTGGCGTCCTCCTCAATCTTCCCACTGCCTGCCTGGCTGAGGTTACTGAGGTAGCCAATGCAAGCGGGACCACCGCTGCACCAGCAGCACCTACACCAACTGATCTCATGACCGAAGTCAAACTTAACTATAAGGATGGCAAATATAGAGATGCTCTGGAAAAGCTTGCGGGCATGCCTCAAACCGACGTCAATCACTATTACAAAGGCTTGTGCTACCAGGGGCAGGGTCAACTACAACAAGCCAAGACTGAGTATGCATGGGTAGCCTACTACAGCAAAGACCCGAAAATGAAAGCGAACGCCCGCAGAGCCATTGACGCTGTCTCGAGATATGCTAGCGCCAGGACATATAAGGGTCAGGGCAACTACTTCGCGCAACGTACGGCTGCGGCTGCCTCAAGCCCCGCTGGTGGCGTCGTCCGCCGAAGTTGAAGACGCTAACCTACGAGAGCCGTGAGCTTCTCGAAACTCAGTCAAATACATCAATCAAATACAAATAACCGATGAACTAAACAATTGTGAACGTCCGTTCATCTTTGGATCTTGCGCGAGTTCTGGTGGCACATATTGCTGCTATGTCGATTGCTCTGGTGCCTTTTTGAACGTGTCGCATAGAGCAACGGTTTTTCGACGAAACTGAGCTGTCCGTATGGATGTAAGAGACAGTCAACAATTGATTCGACGCTCAGTTGTAGTGGTTCCACAAGTGGGACCCCTCGAGCATCTGGATATTCAAACCAACAGTTACTTGGAATATTTCTGCCTTCACTGGGAGAAACACCACATTCCTCCTTGTCAAGTGAAGGAGGCAGGAGTAGCATTCTTGGTATTCGCATTGGTTTGCTTTCGTCAAAGCAACATTTCATACTCCGGACGGGAAACCGTTCGCCACTCTGTGTATTTGGCTTTCTCATGGTGAGGTTTTACTCATGGGTCGTCGTTCGTCGCCGTATAGAAGAAACACTGAATCAAAATTCGGAATAGTCGAAGTCGTTCAGGAAATTGGTTGGATTGTTTTTCTTGGTTCTATTGTTTGCGTGTTGGCATAACAGGTAGCTCTATTCAACAGTAAGTAAGTCTCCCTCGAGACTGAGTACGCCCCACATATTCGTGATTGATGCATCACGACTTTCCGTCTGCATCACGACTTTTGAGGGAGAGATGACTTTGAAAACCATCCTAAAACTGTTGTGTCTAGTTGGTATCATCGACGGTTTCGTATTAATTCTCGCGCCGAAGACATGGTTCGGCTTTTGGGTTCCGATCATGCATAAGATCGCGAACTCCAGAAATCGTTCTACTTTGTTCGGAATGCTTGAGGTCAGCGCAAGTGTTTGGTTGTGTCGCAGACTACTAAGACGACGCAGACATCGAAAGCACGGCTGCCGCAAACAAAGAAAAAACTGCGACTGAACCAGCAAGCTCGACACCAGCACCACCCTCGCCAACCAAGGTCGGCGAGCAGAAAACTGCGACTGAACGTCAGCACGCACGAGGCTGACTCCCACTGCTCGCCAATAAGCTCGGCTGGCAGAAGTTGCGATAACCACCAGCCGCCCAAATTTCATGACGTGATCGAACCTGTACCTCTTGTCTTCCGCGGGCGGTCTGACACCATGCCTGGTTCCCTGGAAGAGAATCAATATCACCATATTCTTGACAGCCAGACCCGCAATTCTATATGTAGAGAAGATCCTTTCGATAACCAACGGATACTGCTTCTGGTGCTGTTCCCGTGCCACTATCGGTGATTCCAAATATTAACGATGTCTAACGCTGAAACACGAAACCCTTGACAGGGTTCTGCGTCATTAGTTGTGTAAAGTGCAGTTAGTGAGAATTTGACCCAGTATTA
>CAYTDR010000198.1:0-10384 GCA_964436185.1 uncultured Candidatus Obscuribacterales bacterium
CAGATCACCGGTAGTGACTTTCACCTCACCCTTGATCTCTTGTTTGATCTGTTGCTCTTCTGTGATGAGCAGCAGTCTGCGCTCGTCGTTTTTGGAGAGCTGCACACGGGCATCACTTCTGGTTAACACCTGGGTGGTCGCTACAGCTGTCTTGGCGTCTACCAATTGGCCGTTTTCGACTTCCAGAAGAGTGACGTTGAAGTCTTGCTCTCTTCGCAGCAGGATGTTTTCCTGCACGACGATGTTGAGCTCCTCTTCCATTTCAACAATGCCTTTGAGCTCTTGTAGATAGCCCTGCATTTGCAGAACGAGAGAGGTTCTCGTCAGTTGTGCGCCCTGGAGCTGGCGGACTTTTTCGCGGTCTCTGAAGAGCAGCTGTGTTACTGGTCTCAGCGAGATGCGCTCATCCGACTGCTTGTGTTTGAACTTGGTCTGACGTGGTTCGATCCAGTACTCTTCCACCGGTCGGACGAGTACTTGGAAGGTGCCGTCTTCGTGTTCGAAGAGGGAAGCCATCTTCCGCTCTTTGGAAGTGTAGCCTTCCACGATCTCGGTGCCCGGCTCGATGATTTGCCCTTCGGCGATCTTCAGCTCGGACGGATCGCCGATCGGCACCAGTTCGCCGGGTCGAATGATTACTTCGTGAATGATGTCGTTATCGGCGACGATCTCCACTACGCCTTCCATATGAGCGAAGACGTCTTTAACCACTTCTTGACCGGCGGTGACCAGGTCACCAGTTTCTACCATCTTCAAGCTGATGTCTTTGGAGATGAAGTGAACTTCTTCCGGCACGAACAGGACTTTACCGGGTGTGACTATCACTCTTCGGTCGTCGATTTCGACGCCGTCATAGATGATCTCACCACCAGTGGTGACTGCCGTGCTGCCATCTTCAATAGATTCAGCAATGATTTTGCCGTTTTCAACTACTTCGTCTTTGACGACTTTCAGGGCCCAGGTCTCTTTAGTCTTGGGAATCTTCCAGTAAGCGCCTTTTTGTCCTGCGTCGAGCTTGGCGTTTGCCGAGCCGACCTGGGCGATGACGATATTTAGTTCCTTACCTTTGACCAGTTTGGTTACCGACTTCTTACCACGCTTGGCCTCTTCAGTTTCGATTTCCGGAGCATAGCGGACTTCGCCACCATGTTCGGTGAGAATCTGAATCTCAGCCAGAACATCCATTGCTTTCACATCCTGACCGTCTTTTACGACGACCTGAGAACCGGACGGCAAGTTATACACGTCACCTTCCAGTACCCAGATGATACCGGGTCTGTTGGCTGTTCTCGAGATGTTGCCCTGACGGTCGCGTTTTTCATCGGCCTGGAAGCCGACGAATCCGACACGACCGGCGATATCGGATGTGATATCTTTCGATGCTCTTTCTGTGAGGGTCTTCTTGGCGCCTGGTGGATCGTACTCGGCAAGCAGAGTGCCTGCTAATACCTCGTCACCGTTTTCCACCTGGAGAAGAGATCCTGTCGGCAGGTTGATTGTCTTCTCTTTCTTGCCGTCGGCCGGAGTGATCTTCAAGATACCATCTCTGGTGCTCTGTTCTTTCACATCACCGTAGGCAGTGCGGATCTGACGGGTCTGGATCTTGAATGTGACCACACCCTTCACTGGCGATTTGACTTGCGGACGGCTCTTACCACCGGCAACCGCACCACCCGTGTGGAATGTTCTCATTGTCAGCTGTGTACCAGGTTCACCGATTGACTGGGCAGCGATGATTCCGATCGCTTCGCCGGTGTCGACGGGGCGATTGGTAGTCAGCGACCAGCCGTAGCACTTCTGGCATACACCGTATTGCGATTCGCAAGTGAGCGGTGAGCGAACGAGAATCTCTTTCTCTTCCGGCTTCATCTTCTCGTCCAGTTTTTCTACCAGGTCAGAGAATTTGCGATCGCCGATGTCTCCGCGCCGCGCAATTACTTCTCCGGTTTCCGGATCGACGAAGTCTTCTTGCAGAGTTCTGCCGAAGACACGTTCCGAGAGCCTGACCATGGCCTTGTTGCCGTCCATGATCGGCTGCATGATGATGCCTTTCAAGGTGAAGCAATCCGGCTCTCTGACGATGACGTCCTGAGCAACGTCTACCAGTCGGCGCGTGAGATAACCGGAGTCGGCTGTCTTCAGCGCCGTATCGACGAGACCCTTTCTTGCACCATAACTGGAGATGATGTACTCGGTTACGTTCAAGCCTTCTCTGAAGTTGGCTTTAATCGGCAAGTCGATAATCTGACCTTGAGAGTCAGCCATCAAGCCTCTCATGCCGACGAGCTGACGGACCTGAGAGATGTTTCCTCTCGCTCCGGAGAACGCCATCATGTACACGGGGTTGAGTCGATCGAAGTTGTCGACGACCTCTTTGGTCAATTGGTCAGTGGTAGCCGACCAGGTGTCGATTACTTTGTTGTAGCGTTCGACTTCCGTGATGTCACCACGCTCGTAACGGCGCTGTGCTTCCTCGATCTCTTTTTCCGCTGCGGCGATCAGTCCACGTTTGGCTTCCGGCACATCCAGGTCGTCGATGGAGATTGTCACACCGGCTCTGGTGGCATAGGTAAAGCCAAGATCTTTCAGGGAGTTGGCGAGCTCAGCAGTTCTTGCAGTGCCGAATCTTTCGTACATCTGCGAGAGCAGTTTGCCGAGCAGCTTCTTGTCTGCCGTGTCGTTGATGAATTTGATGACTTGCTTGGTCAGACTGCCCAGCGAAACCGAATTTCGAATAGTTTCGTTGAAGATGATTCTGCCAGGGCTTGTCTCGAGCTTTTCACCATCGTGGTCACGCACTGAGATTTTTGCGTGCAGGTTGACGACTTCGGCTTCAAAAGCTGCTCGTGCATCGGCCATGTTGACGAATCTCATGCCTGCGCCTTTGCAAACTTTCGGATCATCCCAGCCTGGCTTCTGGATGGTCAGGTAATAAATACCGAGCACCATGTCCTGAGTGGGGGTGATTGTCGGCCTGCCGGTAGCGGGCAACAGAATGTTGTTGGAGGCCAGCATGAGCATGTGGGCCTCTGCCTGTGCCTCTACGGAGAGTGGCACGTGCACGGCCATTTGGTCGCCGTCGAAGTCAGCGTTGAAGGCTGCACAAACAAGTGGGTGCAGCTGAATGGCGCGACCTTCCACGAGCACCGGCTCGAAGGCTTGAATGCCAAGACGGTGCAGCGTAGGGGCTCGGTTGAGAAGCACCGGGTGACCCTGGATTACTTCTTCCAGGATTTCCCAGACTACCGCAGAGCCTTTTTCAATCTGTTTCTTGGCAGACTTGATGTTCTGTACGATCTGTCGTTCGATCAACTTATTGATGACGAACGGCTTGAAGAGCTCGAGTGCCATCTCGCGGGGAAGTCCGCATTGATGCAACTTCAAAGTCGGACCGACAACGATGACGGAACGACCGGAGTAGTCGACACGCTTACCGAGCAGGTTCTGACGGAATCGACCTTGCTTTCCTTCGATGATGTTGGAGAGCGATTTGAGCGGTCTGTTGTTTGGTCCAACAACCACTCTGCCGCGGCGACCGTTGTCGATCAGCGCGTCTACGGCTTCCTGAAGCATGCGCTTTTCGTTACGCACGATGATTTCGGGAGCGCCCATCTCGAGCAAACGAGCCAGGCGGTTGTTACGGTTGATCACACGTCGATAGAGGTCGTTCAAATCCGAGGTGGCGAAACGTCCTCCATCCAACTGCACCATGGGGCGCAGATCCGGTGGCGTGACTGGCAGATTGTCCAGTACCACCCAGGTAGGATCAGTGTGCGAAGAGAGAAGCGCTTCAACCAGTCTCAACCGTTTGATGATCTTGGCGCGTTTCTGCTGTGATCCGCCTGAGAGGTTCAACTCGTCTCTCAACTGAGCGGATAGCTCGGATAGTCCGGGCACATCGAGCAGGCGGCCTCTATCTTCCATGTTGTCCGGACGCTCGTACTGAGGTCTGGCCAACTCGTGGAGAAGTTGCTTGATCGCTTCGGCGCCGATGCCTACGTCGAACTGATAGTTAGGTTCTTCCAGAAGCTTTTCGTATTCTTCTTCGGTGAGCAGTTGGCTTTTCGATAGATCGGGCACATTGCCAGGGTTAGTGACGATGTACGCGTTGAAGTAAACGACCTGCTCCAGATCACGCAAAGGCAGATCGAGAAGCAGACCGATATAGCTCGGAATACCCTTGAGGAACCAAATGTGCGTTACCGGTGAGGCCAGGTTGATATGACCCATGCGATGCCGTCTGACTTTGGAGTCAGTGACTTCCACGCCGCAGCGTTCACAAGTAATACCTCTGTGCCTGACACGTTTGTACTTCCCGCAATAGCACTCCCAATCTTTGGACGGTCCAAAGATTCGCTCGCAGAAGAGCCCGTCTTTCTCAGGTTTGAGGGTTCTATAGTTGATCGTCTCCGGCTTGGTGACCTCGCCGTGAGACCAGCTCAGAATTCGCTCAGGAGAAGCGATCCCAATTTTTATGTAGTCGAATCGGTCAATGCTAGTGGGCATTTTTGTTGACAAACCTCCATTCGCCGTGGCGTGCCCGCCACTTTCCCCCAATGATTCTCAGACCTCGTGCCGATCGCGGAGGATCGACACGATTTCGCTAGACAAGATGAAGAAGCATCCGGTCAATTCAGTCAGGAACCACTATTCATCTATTATGTCTTCATCGAAGATATCATCGGCTTCTTCTTCGAACTCTTCGTCGGCCGCTTCTTCTTCTTCAAACGGTCTGATGATGCCGAAATCATCTTCTTCAGCCTCTTCTTCGGGCGCAATTCGCACTTCAGGCTCTTCTACTTCCGGCTCATCTCGCTCTTCGCGTACGGTCTCGATCAGATCGAGGTCTTCGTCCTCATCGTCCAGTACCACGGCGTCGCGCTTGCCGGCTGCAGGAACCCTGGCGGGCGGCCTGCTGGGCGTTGGTGGCGTCGGTGGTGTCGACGGTGTCGATGGCATACCGAGAAGCTCGTTGCGCAGGCGCGGTGGCATCATATCCGGTGTGCCGTCAGGACCACCTGTTTGCACTAGACCCGAGACAGCGCTTTCAGCGCCGGAGACCAGGCCAGGCGATTGATGACTTTGACCGACTGGCGGAATCATGCCTGAGCCACCACCGGGCAATCCGGCTGAGGCCAGACCTTCGGTGACGTGCGCCATTCCGGCTCCTTTGCTCTCTCCTACCATCGCGCCTTGCGGCACGGCAGCTTGTTGAGAAAGTTGAGCGAGCTCTGGGCTCATTCCCATCTCGAGCGGAGTCAGCCTTCTCAAACCGCGTGGTCGAGAGTCTTCCACTTCGGTCATCAAGTCGACTTCCACTTCTTGTCCGTCTCTGGTGCGTTTGGCTACCGAGACGTCAAGACCGATGGACTGCAGCTCTCGAACGAGAACTTTGAAGGATTCAGGAATACCAGGTCGCTTCAGGTTTTCACCTTTGACGATCGATTCGTAAGCCTTGGAGCGTCCGTTGACGTCATCAGACTTGATGGTGAGCATCTCTTGCAGAGAGTAGGCCGCACCGAACGCTTCCAGCGCCCAGCATTCCATCTCTCCCAATCTCTGTCCGCCGAACTGGGCCTTACCACCGAGTGGTTGCTGGGTGACAAGACTGTAAGGTCCTGTGGAACGAGCGTGAATCTTGTCGTCCACCAAGTGGACGAGTTTCATCATGTAGATTTTGCCGACTGTGACCGGACTGTCGAACTTGTTACCGGTTCTACCGTCATAAAGAGGCACTTTGCCGGCCGCATCTACCCAATCGACTCCGGCTACTTCTTTACCCCTGGCCAGCTCGTCATGTACGAGAGCAGAGGAGGCTTCTTTTGCGAACATTTCATCGAATGGTGGCACTTCGTAGCGGTTGTTCGTCAGCATGCCTGCAAAACCCAGCAAGGTTTCGAAGGTCTGTCCGACGTTCATACGACTTGGGACACCAAGCGGATTGAGTACGATGTCGCAGACGGTGCCGTCAGGCAGATAAGGCATATCTTCCAGAGGCAGAATCTTGGCGACGATACCCTTGTTGCCGTGACGTCCTGCGACTTTGTCTCCCACTGAGATCTTACGTTTCTGCGCGATGTAGACACGTACGACCTTGTTGGCTACCGGTGGCAGTTCATCACCTTTTTCGCGGTCGAAGACTTTTACTTCGACAACGCGGCCGCCCTCACCGTGAGGAACACGCAGCGAGTTATCTCTTACATCACGTGCTTTCTCACCGAAGATCGCTCTCAAGAGCTTCTCTTCCGGCGGGTGCTCCGATTCTCCCTTAGGCGTAATTTTGCCTACCAGGATGTCGTCGGGATATACACGCGAGCCTACTCGTACGATACCGTTTTCATCCAGGTGTCTGAGCGACTCTTCAGAGACGTTAGGCACTTCTCGGGTGATCTCTTCCGGACCGAGTTTGGTGGATCGAGCATCGATCTCCAGTTTCTCGATATGGATCGAGGTCATGACGTCGTCATGTACCAGCCGCTGAGAGATCAGGATGGCGTCTACAAAGTTGTATCCTTCCCATGGCATGAAGGCGACAAGCAAGTTGCGTCCGACAGCCAGTTCACCACCATTAGTGGCAGCACCGTCGGCGATGACATCGCCTGATACGACTTCATCTCCGACCCGTACGATCGGTTTCTGGTTGAGACAGGTGTCCTGGTTAGAACGCTGGAATTTGTTCAAGCGATACTTGACCAGTCTCTTGTCTTTGGCGCGCACATGGATGGCGTTGGCGGTCACGTACTCGACTCGACCTTCAACGTCAGCCACGATCACCATGCCGGAGTCCTTCGCGGACTGTCTTTCGATACCGGTGGTGACGATGGCGGGCTCGGTCGAGACAAGCGGAACTGCCTGCCGTTGCATGTTGGAGCCCATCAGTGCTCGGTTAGCGTCGTCGTGCTCGAGGAACGGAATCAAAGCAGTTCCAACGGAGACAATCTGAATCGGGCTTACTCCGACGAAATCTACCTCGTCAGGAGTAGTCTCGATGAACTCAGCTTTGTATCTAACAGGTACGAGTTCTGTGGCAAACGATCCATCATCATTAATAGGAACGTCGCCAGGTGCTACACGATATCTGTCTTCTTCGTCGGCTGTGAGATAACGTTTCTCTTCAGTGACAAGACCGTTCTTGACTCTCCAGTACGGTGTTTCGATGAAACCGTAAGGATTGACTCTGGCGTGTGTTGCCAGGGAGCCGATAAGACCGGCGTTGGGACCTTCAGGAGTCTCTACGGGGCAGATGCGTCCGTAGTGGCTGGGGTGAATGTCTCGTACCGCGAATCCGGCGCGCTCTCTGGAGAGACCGCCAGGACCCAGGGCTGAGAGTCTGCGTTTGTGTGTCAGTTCAGCCAGTGGATTGGTTTGATCCATGAACTGAGAGAGCTGTGAGGAGCCGAAGAACTCTCTAATCGCTGCCACCAACGGTTTGGTGTTGAGCAGGTTGGCAGGAGTGAGGGTGTCGGCATCCTGCAAGGTCATACGCTCGCGAACGATACGCTCGAGCCTTGTCAAACCAATACGGAACTGGTTTTGCAGCAACTCGCCGACGGAACGGATACGTCTGTTGCCCAGATGGTCGATGTCGTCTACTTGTCCTTCGTCGTAGTTGAGCGCGATCAGGTAGTCAACTGCCGCCACGATGTCATCAGGCGTCAAGGTTCTTTGCGTCTCAGGGAGGTTGAGACCAAGTTTTTTGTTCAGTTTGTAACGACCGACGCGATTCAGGTCGTATCGCTTGTCATCGAAGAATCGGCTGTCCAGAATGCTTTGACCGCCGGCCACTGAGGGCGGATCCCCGGGTCGGAGCTTTCTGTATACCTCTATAAGGGATTCTTCGCGAGTCTTTGTGTTGTCTTTCTCGAAGGTCTTCTTCAAGAATCCGGCATGGCGGAAGATGGTCTCCATCTCACTGTCGGAATAGTTCAAGGCTCTCAGCAACGTGGTGACCGGGAGCTTACGATTCTTGTCTATCTTTACGTAAATGATGTCATTGGCATCAGTCTCGAACTTCAACCAGGCTCCCCGGTTGGGAATCAGCGTGGCCGAGAAGGTTCTCTTCCCGTGTTGGTCGACATCACGCTTGAAGTAGATGCCAGGCGATCTGACAATCTGGGAAACGATTACGCGTTCCGCCCCATTGATGATGAACGTGCCCCGGTCCGTCATCATGGGAATGTCGCCCACGTAGATTTCCTGTTCTTTTATCTCGCCAATCTCACGATTGACCAGTCGCATCTGGATGCGCAACTTCTTTGTATAACTCGCATCGAGCGATCGGGCCTCGTCAGGCGTTTTCGGCTTGTTGGGCTCGGTATGATCTTCGAACGAGTAGTTTGTCAGGAAGTGCAGTTCTAGTCTTCCTGTGTAGTCCTTAATGGGACTGAAGGCTTTCAGCTCTTCAGCTAAACCTTCATCTATGAACCATTTGAACGAACTCTTTTGTATTTCTGCAAGGTCGGGTAAATCAGAAATGCGCGAACCTCCGACCCCGAAGGTTCGGACGCGCTCAGACAACTCTAAAGCCATCGGTTACCTCTGGTATTCTGGCTGGATACTCTCGGCGAAAGCAATTGCTATATGCCTTTTTTTGGGCACGGAGCAGCAACTATAAGTAGCTAGTATTCTATTGTCAATAAAATTGTTGGGAAACATGAACCGCCGTTGACGAGAGACAATTCTTAAAAAACTTTCCGTTTATTTGTAGAGCCTACAACGATGAGGCATCCGAAAAAGATGACCCAAATCTAATATTGGCACGTTCGAGTCCGATAAAACCTTGGCGCTAAATTTTTATTAACAATTGGGTCTTTCATGTTACTCATCACTGGTGACTCGGGAAAGGCTTACCCTTATACCGTTTTCAATTATCAGCCACCATACGTGATAGCGCAAAAAGAAAATTAGCGATTTCAACTGATCCCTGAGAGGCCCGTAAGTTGTTAATATACAGCTGGGGGCGGAGCGCTGCTGGTGTGGCGTACGGTCTTCAAAACCGTTGCGGGGTAGAGAAACGCTGCCCTGGGTGGGTTCGATTCCCACGCGCCCCCGAAGTTTCGTTAATGGGGTATTGCACTGCCGGTTGACTATCAAAAGGCTCTTGACACCCGAAATCAAGAGACTGGGGGGCTTTACAAAGTTTGCGAACTTCTCATAATTATGAGAGGCGATGGGGATCATTTTACTAACTAGAAAGTCGGTCAACCGTGAATGGGCAACAAGGAGCACTTGTCTGGCTCGATCAATTTGCAGGCTACTTAGAGGTGGAGCGCAACTACTCCTCCCACACAATCCGAGCCTATTTGAACGATCTGAGACAGCTAATCGATAGCACGAGCAAGTTCGATACACAGGAAGCAGTTCCCTCAGAACTGCATCAAGCATCCAGTCAGCTTTCGTCGCCGTTTGCCCCTCAAGTGCAGACTCATGAGCCATTTCGCTCTGAGCAGCCAGAGGAGCAAACTGACGATGACGAAGCAAGCAAGAGTGAAGCCTGGCTGGAGGCGGAAGGTTTGAAAGCCTATATCAGGCAAATTCAGGATCAATACAGCAGACCTACAGTGGCGCGCAAGATCTCAGCTATCAGGAGCTTTTATAAATACCTTCGCCGGGAGCAACTGATTGAAGAAGATCCATCACGCATGGTGCGTGGTCCCAAACTGACAAGAAAACTTCCTTCCTGTCTCGACAGAGAAGAGGTTGTCAGATTGCTTCTTGCACCAGACCAGTCGATCCTGGGAGTGCGCGATCGAGCCTTGATGGAGGTTCTCTATGCCACTGGCATGCGCGTGAGCGAGTTGTGCAGCTTGAGAGTGCACGATTACAACGAGCATGCAATGGAAATGCGAGTTACAGGCAAAGGCGGCAAAGAACGCGTGGTGCTTCTCAACCAGAGCGCCAACGCCTGGTTGCGCAAGTACTTGCATGAGTTCTGGCCGAAACTGACAGGCGGCCGTACTCCGCAACCGGAAAGCCCGCTGTTCGTAAGCCGGCAAGCAACACGGCTTTCTTCTCGCTCGGTGCACAGAGTTGTGCTGAAGTATGCGAAGAAGGCAAGAATCGAGAAGCAGATTACCCCGCATACACTGCGGCATACTTTCGCCACCCACTTGCTCGAAGGTGGAGCGGATCTGCGAGTAGTGCAAGATCTTCTAGGTCATACCACTATCAACACAACTCAGATTTACACGCACGTAAGTCTAGAGAGACTAAGAAGAATTTATTCCAACACTCATCCGAGAGCCTAACTAAATTCTTTTATCCTTCAATAGAGGGCGGTGCGATTTGCGTACCGCCTTTTATTTTGCGGCGTTTGTTGAATCAGGAGTGCTGTTATCGCTCGGCATGGTTAACAGCGGGGAATAACTTGGGAATGAAGTACCTG
>CAYTDR010000199.1:0-10369 GCA_964436185.1 uncultured Candidatus Obscuribacterales bacterium
AAGAAACAGGTCCAGAAAAGTCTATCCTAAATCAAGTCGAAACGTGTCTTGATTCAAATACGCTTGGTCGGGGTATCAGAATCGTATGAAAGTGCCGCCAGTCAGCCGTTTGCATGTATTCCGCTTTCATTCGAAGGCGTTGCCTCTCTTGCTTTCAATTATCTGCGCGCTCATATCCGCACCATGCCTGGCGGAGGAGCAAGCACTTTCGAGTAGCGCAGTGTTAGACAAGAAACTACCGGCCCTCGACTCCATTCTTGCGCCAGGCAACAACTTTAATCGAGAGGCGATCGAGACTCTCCTGATAAAAAATCGATCGAACTCCGGAGAATGGTACCGCATACCGATCTGGTTGGCCGGCAAATGGGCCCAGAGCCAGGGGGTCTGCACTTATAGCCGTGACGAGAGAACAGGTAAATGCGAAGAAGATGAACGGTCCTTCAAATCGGAAGCGTTTTTCACGAAAGGAGATCAAGTCGATCGAAAAGGAAATCCGTGGCAGCGTCTGCAATATGGCTACATGACCGAAACTGACTATGGTGAATCGACCGCCTATAACTTCGTTCAATACTTCAAGCCCATCGAGTTGACCGCTGATTGCATGTCATTCAAAGGCCAAAGCGTTACGGTAGTAGTGCACAAAGTGGACAAGAAAATTGTCGACACACATACGATTCAAATTTTGCAAAGGCAGCGAAGGGTGGCCGAGACTATTCTTGAAAAGGAGTCTGCACAAAGGACTTTCGATTGGAAAGGCGAGCCCACCTTTTTCTCTATTACGCTGACCGACTGCACTAGAGTTGGAACATTCAGGACCAATCGGAAATCTGATTTTGTTGCATTCTTGAAATCCAAAGGTCTAGAGAGCCTGATTCCGAGATAGCTGAGCAAATTATTACTATTGCGCTGTCAGGTCCACATGTGTCGAGTCCTGAGAAACATTGAGCACTCCATTTCTCAATCGGGAGGCATGCGAGAGACGCTCGTTCCAGGATTCCTCAGCATCTTCCAACTTTGAGACTTATCGATCGGTTCCTGCTGCTTCTCTTCGTCATCGGTGAGCGTTCCGCTGGGAATCTGATTCTTCGAAAGATCATCACTCGACAAGCCGTTCGAGTCTGATTTCGCCGAATCACCGCTGGCTTCAGAATCGGAAGACTGACTGGTTGAAGATGCCGTACCCGAGAGCGATTCCTCTGGGTAGATCAATTCGTCATTTTCCAGAGCCTCAGTGGAAAACCGGTGCTTAGCAAGTTCTTCGTCGGACAGTCCTTCTGTTGAGATTTCATCCTTAGGGAAGTAGCCTTCCGATTGTTGCGGACCTTCAGTCGAATTCCCTGCGCCTGAGGCAGCCGCGACATCGACGTTTTCCCAGTTCGTCCAATCCCAGACACCCGCATTCGATGTTAACTGGTCGTCTGAATCAGATGCAGACTTTACCTTCACCGATGCAGATTCTTGCGGATCATCCATCTTCGACTCATCCCAGACATACCGCGACGAATTCATCGGAGCGTTTGCCCAGGCGTAGGGAAGAATGATCATCGAGATCAGAAGTGCCAGAGTTGATGTTCGCATTTTCATGACTTTTCGTTCTAGTAAATTGGCGCAGACAGATTCGGCAGCCCACGTCATGTGGACTGCGCTGATACCGGGGGTGGCTTCAGAAGGGTTTGGAGTGCTCAACCTCGAACTCACTTTACAGCTTATTACTTGGATTCTCAAGATATAAAGACAGATCTCCAGAGGCACTCCAGATGCCACCATTCACGTATATAGCGCATCTTTATCAGAAGATGCCTTCTACCCCAACCAGTGCAGTTAACTTTCGTTTCTAGAGAATTATTTCAAGGGTGGACAATATGCAATGCATATGACTCGCAGATTATCCGTCGGTCGATGCCTGTTGGTCGTCCGCCATGCATTTGAAGCTTCGACTGACAGCATCATCCGCAGTGACACATGGACAAAGTGCGGTAGCGATGTAAAACTGGCTTTGGACTACGATGCAGGACTTGTCAGCCGGGTAGCGCTCGTTGATGGAACTATCATTGCCCATTGGATTGCTTTCCGCGTGTCTGCTCGGGATGTCGACGCACGACTTGATTAAGTCGAAATGGATGCTCTTCGGGAAGTTAGAGTCTGATTCTCGACCGAATGTCTTTGCCGCCGTTGTCGGCGCTCAACTTGCTGCAGGAATACTCGGTCTAGTTGCACTGGTGGTGCTTAACCTACAGGAAGACAACAAGCCCATTCCGCCTGGGTTCCTGCTTGATTATGCCAGTCAGAGCGCGAATATCGACAAAGAGATGCTTCTGCCTCTAGTGTTGCTGGTAATACCGCTCTTCTTATGGATCATCCTCACCATGTTCATAAGACTGGTCGTGAATCGCCATAGAAAGCCCGGTTCAAGATAGAAATCAGGTGACATTCAGTCAAATAACAAACCGCAGCCTGGGAGAAACATTCCAGGGCTGCGGTTGCCGGAGGTTAACCAGCTGGCCAGGGTACATGATAGATCGAGAGATTGGCGATCTCAGAGCGTTCTCAATGACTCCTGGTGGCTAGTCAATGACGAGTCAGGGTGGATAGCAGAACTTCTTGAAGTATCTCCTCGAAGGTCTAGCTTGCTTCTTTTTGGGTGGTTCTCTTGAGATACTGCATCATGTGATAAAGCGCACCCAATCCAACAAGACCGTAAACGACCCTGGTCATGGTGCCATCACCTAGCAGGGTGGTCACCAGGTTGTAGTCGAAAGCGCCGACCAGTCCCCAGTTAAGACCACCAACGAGAAGTAATATTGTGGCGATAATTTGGATATATTTCATGGTAACTCCCCTGCGCACCCAATCTCTGTGACTGCTAGAACGTACTATTGGAGCCAATCTGAGTGCTTACTTATAGTTGTATCGCTAAAGCGAAAGGTTGTCAACAGGCGACACCTCTGAAACCCTGATGAGCACACGCATCCCACCGAGCGATGGTTTCACCCGAAAGTATGTGTATCCGCCAAACCAGTCTCTGACTCAGTTTCCGAAAACAGATAGAGAATCTGGACACGGTGCGAAGCGGGAGGACCAAAGAACTCAGCCCACCAAGCGGCTTTTCTACTGTAGCTGGAGTAAAAGAAATCAGGAGTCGTTCGATCAAATCCGAAGCTCCGCTTATCATCTGCGATTCACCGATAGTAAGTACAGTCTGAGTGTGCACGCGCACCACTCGAACCAAACAATTGAGAGGCCAGCAGCTGTCGGCTACCGTCCGCTCTTGCTCTACTGAGGTGTCATGGTGTGCATTGAGTTTTCATCTAGAGCAGAATATAGGAGTAAGAACTGACGAATTGAAAATTGGATAGACCAATTGTCGGAGAACAGCTCGCAGCCACAATGTCACCGCATCCGATCCAACGGTGCCTTTCAAGTGGCAACGTTCTAACAATCGTCAGTACCAGAGTTATCTTTGATCTGCGGCAAAACATCGTCAAACTTCCGAAACTCAGGCAGAGTCAGGATTTGCGAACTCACACAAAATTGTCATTCCGTGGTCACAAAATTGCCACATCTCCGTTGCATAATGTTCGACATGGAAGGTTTGAGTTGCGCAGCGGACAGCTGCAAACAACCAACAAATTGAGCCCCACTCAAACTTCTCTGACATTGCGCTCCGCAGCAGTAACCACGCACAAGTAACGGAACCGCACGCGTAATCAATGTAACCCCCAGAGATCCAAACCAACCGATTTCGTCCAAAACACCTGCCTTTTCATCAAGAATACTTCGTATGCCGCGGAGTTCGTGCCAAGTCTTTTGACAATGGCTCTTGAGGTGTGCTCGTCGCAGCACAGACAGTCAAAACATTTTCGGCGATGGTAACACTGTATGCAGTGTCACGCATGTTTCGTCGCCACAAACAGGTTAAAAGTGAGGTCGCCAACCCTCTGAAAGGTGCTCTCTGGGAACCAAATACCAGCCAACAACGACAAACAAAGCCCAACATATATAAAGGAGGAGTTATATGAACGGTTTTCAGAGAGCAACTCAGGGAATTTCGAGCAGCTTCAAGCTCAATCGCAGCGAGCAAGAGATACATGGTTCGCTAAAAAATATTCCGTCTGCGACCGGACTCTACCGACTCGCACTTGATCTGAGGGCGAACATCGAACAGCTAGATGAATGTCTTTCCATCGATTCAAAACGAGCTAAAGCTACGGTTTTCCTACATTCCTTCGATTTCTTCGAGTCAGGTAGTCTCTTTCGAATAAAGAATCGGGGACGTATCTACTCAGTTGTGCCCATCTCTTCTCTGAATCCGAAAGGCAAAAGTGGGTCTTAGAAGAAAGGAAGCAAAAACAAAAGTAATTAGTAGAAAATTTCAAGTTATGCACACAGAGCAGGGAAGGTGACCATAAAAGGTCACCTTTCTTGCTTTAAGTCCAGTCACATTAACGGTATCAATTGGGGGCTGGCGGATAGTTGACGTAGAGTAGGCGGACAGTAGTGCTATCTCTTTTGGTCAACGCCGGCCATATTGTCGGTGATTCGGAGAAAAACATTACATCGCGAGTGTCGTTGGAATGTCCGTTGATACCGATGGCGTGACCGACTTCATGAAGGCAGACTTTCTTCATCTCATCGTCGCTCATAGGCGCATCTGTTCTGCTGCTCGCCAGAATCACCATCGTGACTCGAGATATATCCACGTCTACTCCGTTCGGCAGTGGGGTACCGGACAGCTTTGTCAGACCACCTTCGACGGTTCGACCCGCTTGTACGACCTGCGCAGGATTATCTGTCCATTGGCAGATGACGTCTGCCTGATTCGGGTTATCGACAAAATTGAACGTTAGCCGATTTTCCGAAGCCTTTGCCCACTTCACAAACGAGTCGGCAAGTATCTGATTGAATGGTGGTCGCCAGCCACCGACACCGGTGCCATCAGCGATAAACACACGGACAGGCATCCTGGGTCTGGACCATCTAAAGAACTTGCCGTCCGAGGCAGCACCCGCAAGATAGTTATCGAGACCCTCTGCTACGTCCTGCGGCAGTCCAGTCGAAGCAACGGCTTTCTTCTGGCTGTCCGCCTGCCTTCGCAGTCCATCGATTCGACTTCTGATCTCTCGAGTCTTTGGCGAACCCGGATTTTCATTGAGATAGCGTTCGTACCAGCCTACCGCAGAATTTACGTCGCCAAGGCTCTGGTAATTGGAAGCGATGTTCATCACAGCTTCTTTGACATTTGGATCGATTCGCAGGCAGGTTTGAAACTCCTCGATGGCTCCTTTTGAATCGCCGGACTTGCCCAACGCGTAGCCGAGGTAGAAGTGCCCCGGTGCCCAATTTGGATTGACAGATACTGCCTGCTGAAAAGTCGCCTTCGCTTCAGCAACCTTGTTCTGGTTCATCAGCTTCTGACCATGCTCCATAATCGAGCGCAGGTCTTGTTGACCTCTGCGCGCGCCAGCTTGCTGAATCGACTTCCTCACTTGCCCTGCATCAGTCGCATTCGGATTCTCTTGCAAATATCGCTGAAAGAAAGGAACGGCCTGATCAGGTTGACTCAGATTAAGATAACAGTTACCAATGTTGACCAGGAGGAAACCCATCTGCGGATTGAGTTCGAAAGCGCGCTGGTATTCACCCACTGCATCCTGTGTTTTGCCTGAGTTCTGGAGCGCCATTCCCATATAGCCGTGCACCTCACCGCAAGTAGGATCCATGGCTTCCGCCTGCTGAAGGACTTTCATCGCCTCGCCCATCTTGCCCGAATTAATCAGCTTCTCCGCCCTCTCGCACATGCTTCTGACCTCATCTGTCATTGCGATCCTTACAGGTTCAGAATCTGAGGCAAGAACGCCAGGAGAAGCGACCAAAACACAACCCAACAAAAACGCTATCGCCCAGGTTCTCTTAAAACCTTTCGAAGGAGCGCTTGTCCACACAGCATTAGCCAATCTCGAAGGACATTGTGTGGGTAGATTGGGATTGAGTTTACGCATAGAAATCTCCGAACATCTTCATACCCAGATCTCTCCCACACCTTGAATCAGTATTTCGGCTCCCGACAATCAAGGTTAATAGAGGTCGACTTTGATTTTACACTCGCGCCAGTCCAGAAGCCTGCATAAGCCAAAGAATCTCCGCCCCAATTGGCTGTGACCATCAAACTATTTAGTTCAACCGAGTACTGCCGATGAGAATCATGAGCCGCCAACATCGCTCCACAGCAAATTGAACACGGAGCCAAGAGCACCCTCATCACGGCGCAGTATAGCCGATAACGAAGTCCACTGCGGTTTTCTGGGCGAACCGCGCCGGCGCGCGCGCGCTCTCTCTCTCTCTCTCTCTCGATCGAATACGAATCTGATCTTACAAAAGATGATTCATCCCCATTTCAATGTAGGATCATACAAACGGGCTGGGACTACCAGCCTGCCAAGAGGAGAGAACGAAATGCGTATCCTAGTGCTTGGAGCGGGAGCTGTCGGCGGCTATTTCGGAGGACGGCTGCTCGAGAACGGACGAGATGTAACTTTCCTCGTTCGTCCTAATCGAGCTGCGCAGCTAGCCGAGCATGGACTGCAAATTAGTAGCCCCAACGGAAACGTCAGCATTGCGCACCCAAGCACGGTTCTCGCCAGCGAGTTAACTGACGTTTTCGACATCGCAATTTTGACGTGCAAATCTTACAGTCTCGATAGTGCCATCAGCGACTTGGCTCCTGGAGTAGGACCGCTTACTATGGTGATACCGCTTCTCAATGGAATGCGGCACTTGCATGTGCTCGAAGAGAGATTCGGTTCTGAGAGAGTTCTCGGCGGGCAATGCTGGATAACAGCCGCCCTCGATGAGTTAGGCGCCATAAAGCACCTGCGACCTGAGCATAGAATGACATTTGGCCCCAGGAGCGACAGCAGCGTTGAACGTGCGCAGCTCATAGCGCCGTTTCTCGAGGATTCCGGCTTCGATTGCAAACAAAGTGATGATATCATTCGCTCGATGTGGGACAAATGGATCTTTATCTCGAGCATGGCAGCAGGCACCAGTTTGATGCGTGCCACTGTTGGTGATATTAACCACGCACCTGGTGGGACGGAGTTCTTACTCGCACTCCTGGATGAATGCCTCTCCATAGCAAAGTTCACCGGGTATGAATTGGGACAATCGAGACTCGAAACGGCCCAGGCGATACTGTCCGACAGAGACTCAGGTCTGGCATCATCCATGATGCGAGATATGGAACGAAATGCGCCCACGGAAGCAAATCACATCATCGGCGACCTGCTGGACAATGCGCCCGCCGACCTGGAAACGCCACTTTTGCGATTGGCGTATACCCATCTGATGTCATTCGAGAATCGCAGAGAGCGGCTCTTGACGGAGCCTGCCGCCGTCTAAGTCAGCTCTTTCAAGATTTCGAATGTCTGGGCAGATCAAGTTCGGACTACAAGCTCCCAAAATCATCTCGACCAGTAGCTACAAGACTCTGGCTCGTTGACTGGGTATTGTTGATTCGCCAGCGAAGCGAACAAGAGATCGATCTATCGATATCTGCGATTATACTCGGGAGGCGGATCAAGCCTGGGGAAGTCTAGCTGCATTGGGTCGCCACTCATGTTCCCGTTGGCTGGTGGCGTGCTCTGCTCGACTGGTGGCTGAGCTTCATTCCGGATTGAAATCACTAACGGTCTGGGATTACCACTCAGCGATAGAGCAATGTACCCTTGCTGCGGTCTGTCCGCCATGCTCGCATCAACAGAAAGCGTGCGCATACCAAGCATTCGATCGTTTACCATCTGACCCAATCTATCCAGGGATCCATTGCGGTAGGAACTGACGATGATATTTTCAAGCTGCTGCCTTGCCTCTGCCCCTTGTGGCCATTCTCCGCCCATCAGCATTCCAGCAACAGTGTTCGAGTCTTTCTCCAACTTCTTTTGTGGATCCAGATCTTCAAGAAACTGTTTGATCTTCTTCAGAGCGTCGCCAAGTCCGCCATTTTCAGTGGGTTGGTTTTCAATCGGACTACTAAAGTGATTGTTCATTAGCTCAGCGAATAAGTTTGTGCTCGCATCAGTTGACGAGTTCGCGTTGCTGGTAGTTGCATCTGGATTCTCAAAATACACTTTGCTCTCCCCCGTTATGATATTGCGCTGACGAGTTGATTCTTCGCTGTTGGATACTATCCGCAAAACTGAATATCTCGACATTCACTACTTGCGGATTTAGGCACGTTTGCATCAGGGACAGTACTACATGTAGCGCCAACTTCTGATATCAAAACTGGTGATATTGAGCCCTCCCGGCAATGAATCGGTTCCATACTACCTATGAGTGCATCCTGAAACCGACAGCCGTTGATCAGGATCGCGAGTGCGAAATTATATCGGTTGCCCTTCCTTCCCATTCCACGGGAAAGTCCGGTCCCCAGCGGCCACCGCAGAGAACATCGACTTTTCCTGAGTCATTCATTGCGACGCCCAGGAGCTCCTTTAGCTCGACGCAAAATCTCCTGAACAGGTTTCGTAGCTGTTCATCGAACTCATTAGATTGAAAATGAGTATAGATTGGATAACCGATCAATTCGAGCTGATCGCTGAGAGCTATCAGCTTCCTCCCGACAATTCTTCCGGAAGAATCGGCAGCATAGATTACGCGCTTATTGATGTCTATCGCGTTGACTACAGCGGTGTTGACATTGGTTCTATTCCAGCTCAAGCATGTACCAAAGAGAGTGCCCATCTCCAGAACTCTCAACACATCCGTCTCCAGATATAACCTAATCGGCTGCGAATATGAACGCATTCTGTATTTCCGGCTGAAACTCAACCAGTGTTCGACCCTGATTCCAGACTGCCTCATCCGCCCAATAAATTTGACGTTGGCTGGCAATCGCATAATCCATTGCAAATCGCCCTTGCATCGTGCCTTCAGCAGCCTTCGCAGAGATTTGACACCTTGCTCATCATCATTCCGCTCGGTCATGTTAGCCAGTATGAAGACAGCATTCATAAGTGCTTCATCCTCTAAAACAGACGCATCTTTCTCGTTTAGCAATGGACCCAAGTGCTTTCGGCAGATGTTCAAACAGATGCGTTCTATTGCATCGAGTTGAGCGTTGTGACAAGCCCGACGCAGGACCCGCTCGATTTTCGAAATCCGATGATTGTCCTTGCCACTCACATAATTAGAGAGTTGTGTCTTCAACGAGCTCGCTCGGCGTAGCAAATGAGATCGTCGGTCACCATTTTCGGTGCTCTCCAATAGCTGATGTATATGACCCAACTCCTTTTCCATTTTATCCGGCAGACAAAGCGTTTCCAGTTCGGCGGGCAGACGAGTCGGTCGCCCGCATTCAACTGCGGCCTTCAAATAATCGAAGGACAGTTCGCTGAGATGGCCTGCAATCTCTAGCAATTTTAGCCAGCCCATCAATGACGGATCATCAGGAGCGAGCAACTCCAACAAACAGTTGCGTTTGCTGGATTCATGCGAATTCACGTCAACAGATTCTGCAGATCCGGAAGTCGTGAGCGCCTGGAGCTCAGTCAGATCTTTGAATACCAAGTTGACCAGGCCCACCCTCTCGATGAGTTTAAAACACCGTTCAGGTTGCTCTTTGAAGCAGTGCATGAACGCGTCCACTAGCTGTGGCAGCGAATCTATCGTGTCGAACCTGGACTCTTCGCAATGATAGTAGCCGAGCTTTGGCAAGCTCGACTCCAAAAGTATTCGAAAGAAGTTCCAATCACCTGCCGACAGTTTGGCGCAAAGTTTGACAGCCAGGTCGCCCGTCTGAAGATGAATGAATGACAGAGCCAACTTCTCGTCTTGCGCACACTTATTCTGAAGATTGCAAATCCAGTCCATGAGCTCGATAAGCGTCTGGTCATCGCATAGTTTACTGAGGAACAGTGCTTGATAGAACCGAGTGATACAAATACAAGTCTCCGCAGGCGGTGTCTCGCCCCATTTAGTCACCAAAGGCAGTACCAGCAGCAGCACTCTCAGCCGTTTCTGAATCTCCGCCAGGGAAAGCGTATAATCAGCGCAGTGCACGAGCAGCGAGATGTAATGACTCCTGAAAGCAGGGCAATTTTCCACCAGAGAAGTTCCCGAGCGGCAGGACGAAATAAACTGCGTGCATAGCTGTTGCGAGTCGAGCCTAACCACTATCGACAACAAGGTCGGAACATAATGTTTTTCGATATACCTCTCACGATAAAGATCAATGACTAGTTCTGCTTGCCACGCTTTACAAGGTACAGACTCGGCGGACAGATGCGACAAGATCTTCGACTCGATGGCCCTTCTGACGATTCCCGGCTCCTTCACCTTCGACAGGTTCTCGACGAGGATCTTGCGCGCC
>CAYTDR010000200.1:0-10349 GCA_964436185.1 uncultured Candidatus Obscuribacterales bacterium
CTGCCGGCCTTCATCTGTAGTATAGAACGCCTTTTTCTGCGTCTTCTCATCGTTCGAGATAATCATGATCATCTCGATGTTCATGTCTTTGAGCGCTGCTTCCAGACTGACAATCGCTGCATCGTCCATGTTAGGAGTGTTGACGATTCCTACATCATAGGCTATTCCATTGCTGACAAAGGAAGCACGTGCATCGATTTTGTACATCTGGCGCTCGGACTTCGTCATTGTCTTCCAATGAAAGTTTTTGATTTTGCTTTCGTTTTGCGCGATCAAATAGAGCATGCGCACATTAGCTACTTCAAGATGATGTTTTTGCCAGCCAGCATCGAATCGATCGACCTCGTCCGCATCAATTCCGCTGATTGACTTGGCCATTGGTGAAAGCATGTAAACGAGTGGTTTGGTGGGAGTGGACCACCAGGGCAATTTAGTGGCGTGTCTGTGACAGAGAAGGTAATCCAGATAAAAGAGCTTCCGCAGACGATCGCGGATCAGGACAGGTTTGTTGTCTTCGGCAATGAACCAGGAGATGTGCTTTTCCAATAGCACTTCGTGCTCGTCTATCAAGCTAAAGATGAGGTGATCTCGATCATTTAGTTGTATAGCCATTGTCTTCCTCGCTTGGGGGTGTGGGGTGATACTGAGGGTGGTTTAGTGGTGGAGATGAGTGAGTGGTGTGAGTGAGCAGTGTTATTACAGGACCACACTCCCGTTAATCGTCAGTCCCTCGGACGTATTGCTGCAAGGCATCGTCGTATCGAGGCATATGGACGCGATAAGTCTTCCGTAGCGACATGTCCATCTGTCGCAAGTTTTTCTGAGTAACCTTGAGAGCTTGCGCTCTGTCTTGTACTCTCTTCAATTGCTCATCAAGCTCTTCCATAGTTTGAGCAGGTTGGCGTGGCTTGAGGAGTTGTTCGTATATTTCAGCGGCATCTTGATACCAGTCTGCCGTCAGATTTACGTAGTCTTTCAATCCAGGATGATTGGCAGGAATCGGGAGGGCACGCAAGTTCTGCGAAAGCACCCTGTATCTTCTTTCTACGTGACCAGCGGTATCGGACCATTTTTTTACACGTTCTACTTCTTGATTGAAACCCTGAGAGAGAGTGGTTCTTTCGGTCGGTGTCTTCATGTTGAGGGCGATGAGTTTGTCGACCTGCTCGAACCATCTGACTGCGGGACTATCAGTAGAGCCCATGGCGAGGGCACCTGCCTGCACAACCGGGTTTTCTTCCGGAGTGAGAGGCTTTTTCTTTGCGGGTTTGACTTGTGAAGACGAATGGAACTCTTCATCACGAGCCTGCGCGCCGACTGCCAGTTGCACTCCGACTGCCATTAAGACGGAGAGGGAAAGGGCAGCAATCACTATGCTTTTCTTGTTACCAGTTTTTTCGTTCGCCGTTGCCATTTTTTTGTTTTCTTCTGGTTTGTTTGAATTTATAGGGTTAGATAATTTGGTGGCTTATGGGTTGTTTGCATTACCCAGAGGTTGAACCGGAACTCCCGATCTTCCCTGGGAGGTCGCTCCACCGGCATTGCCTGGAGGACGGAACATAAACGCTGCTGGTACTTCTCCGCCGCCTGCTTTCTTTTTGTTCTCAGCAGGATTATCGCTGTTGCCGTCATAGGTGTTCATCTGCACTATCTTCCAGATTGTGTAGCCGGAGAGCAGGAGCATCAAGCCAGCCGCTGCACCGATTACTCGTGAGGCGCCGTACGGGTTGCCCATTATCATCGACCACGCGGCAAGAGCCATGAAGATTGTTGCGCTGACACAGCCGAGGATTACGAGATAGCGAGAGAATGTCCAAACGGTCGGTAGTGGATGGTCCGGTGTAAAGCCATAGAGACTGTTGGTTTTCGGATAGCCCTGTCCGGGAGCATCGTTGTTGATTTTCTTACGACCGCCGGAGTTTTGTGCTTGCGGATAAGGAGCGAGCGCATCCTGAATCTGCTCGAGCTGTCCATCCGATACATTGGTACCACTGGCTGGTTCCCCGGAACTCATATTGGTGCCGAGAATTCCCTGGATTTTGCCCAATTGATCGGGAGTCAGTGAGCTGCCTCTGATGGTGCCTTTTCCGCGGTTGCCACGTTCGCCATTTTTCTCCATGTATACAGTGCCGCGATCGGAGCCTGTTCCAACAGGAAAGTTGTGTCCAGGAGTCGGATCAGACTGACCGGTCGGGACAGGAGGCGGTCCGCCACCATCACCAGGTATCACCGGGGCCGGTGTCGGTCCATCGCCGATCGGTGGTGGCTGCGGTGGTGCAAACGGTTGAGCGATCGCCGGCTGAAGACAGCTTGCAAAGAGTAGACTGACGATTACAGTGATTGCCTTCCATGAAGGAGCACGACCTGCCGCTTGACTCAACTCTGCAAGAGCAAAATGTCTTGGCGACTTGTCCAGTTGTTTCGTACTTGTTCCTATCATTTTCCGGCTCCTGTAGAATCACTCGTCAACTATGGTTTGCAAAAACTTTATTCGTTGTGCGAGTTGTTGAAACTGTCGATGTCGATCATTTTCGTGTTCGGTGTAGTTTCGGTGTTGGTGGCACCGACCGATACTGGTGAACCCGTGTTGTGTTTTGAAACGCTCATCAACTGCTGAGCCAACGATTGAAGTTCGGACAGAGATGGGAAATCGACCATCTCGCCTGCATCGAGCTCAGGTGCAATCAGTGAAGACAGGTCGGAGTTTGCCGGCTGCTCACTAATGGTAGTCACGCCAATTATGTCAATCCCTGCTTCCGGCTCCTGAGGAGGAGCAAACATCACGCTGGAGATATCGGCAGCAGAGATGAGCGCCGAATCGCTATTATTCACAACAGCATCGTGAGCGATCGGATCGGCTTCAATCGGCTTAGCTTCGACGAATTTGCTCGAATCGACGTTAATTGAATCGAGTGTGATCGAATCCAGACTGATCGACTCGTAGTCGGCGACGCTGGAGAAATCTATCTTCTGATCGTCAAGCTCAGGAGAGTTCAAGCTGGACAATTCAGGAGCGATCAGACTGGACAGCTCAATCGACGCTGACGCTTCGGGAGCAGCAATGACGAAGCTTCCGGGCTGGACGGTCTGGGGTTGACCTTCTTCAATAGTCCCTGGGATGGTCCCTGAGGGATTGAAATCGAGGTCGCTTGTGAGCGATTCGATGAATGTATTGACCAACGCGCCATCGTTGTCGCTGGTCTGCTGTAAAAGTCCTGGCTCATCAATGTCATCGATTAAAGGCTCCTGCATGAGTTCTAGCTGTGGTTTCGCGCCTCTCTTGCCTGCGGTTACCGATGTGATGATAGGCACCTTGGGTGGTCTCACCACTGGCTCGAAGTCGCCGGCAGGTATCTCGAGAACCTTCGTACCGTCTTTGGTTTCGTAGGTCTCGACGGAGGAGACTTGCAAAGTCTCTTCCAAAGTGGGATCTTCCGGCATGGCGTGTTTGCTGCAGAATTTCTCCGGAATGCAATCGAAACTGTCTATGACAGAGCCGAGTGTCATCTCGAGACCGAGTCCGCGAATTTCGCAGCACAGTCCGTCGAAAGCAGCAGTTCGTCCACCGGATTGCGGATTCTTGCCCTGGACAATGTCGCCATAAGACTGGTGACGCCCATGTAGGTCGTCCGCTTTGATCGTCATCATCTCGTTGAGCATGTGAGCGCAACCGTATGCTTGAATCGCCCAAACTTCCATTTCGCCCATTCTCTGTCCGCCGTGGTTGGCCTTTCCGCCGACCGGCTGCTGGGTAACGGCAGCATAAGGACCGCCCAACCCGGAACGAGCATTGATTTTGTGCAGAACCAATTGGTTCAACTTGAGCATGTACTGGCGTCCGACAAGACATGGTCTGTCCACCGGTAAGCCGGTTCTGCCGTCATAAAGGACACATTTGCCGTCTTCGCCGACCCATTCGTATCCAGGTGTCTTGCGCACCTCATGTAGTGCGTCTTTGACAAGCCTGTAAGAGGCGTCATCGGAGAGCGACTCATCGAACTGGTGAATTCGATAATAGCGATTGAGAATATCCGAGTAGAATCCAAGCTGTGTATCAAACACCTGACCGACGTTCATACGGCTGGGGACACCGAGCGGGTTGAGCACGATATCGACGGGAGTGCCATCAGGAAGGTAAGGCATGTCTTCATCGGGAACGATGTTGGAGACGATACCCTTGTTTCCATGTCGTCCGGCAAGCTTGTCGCCGACTTCGATGGGGCATAGTCTGGCAGTAAGAACTTCGATCTCGCAGATGATGCCTGCTTTCATTTCAGGCGTGGTCTCCGGCGTGAAGATGCGTACATCAATTACTCGTCCACCGGCGCCGTGAGGGACACGCAGACTGGAATCACCCATCTCTTCTGCTACTTTTCCGAAGATTGCTTGCAGCATTTCTTCTTCAGGAGAGAGTGCGCGTGCTTCTTTGGGAGTCAGCTTGGCGACCAGGATGTCGCCTGGATCTACATAACTGCCGATCTTGGCGATGCCGCGTTCGTCGAGGTGCTCGAGATCCTTGGAGGACACGTTGGGCAGCTCGGGTGTGAGAATTTCAGGACCGCGCAATGTTTGATATACGCCGGTCTTGTGCTTCTCGATCTCGATGTGAGTGAGTTTGTGCGCAAGCACCAGACCACGTCTGACCACGATCGCGTCTTCGAAGTTGTATCCGTTCCAGGGCAAGAAGGCGATCAAGAGGTTGCGTCCAAGGGCCAGTTCGCCCTTATCGATTGCCGGTCCGTCAGCGATTATCTGTCCAGCTTCTACCTTGTCGCCGACTTTGACACAGGGACGTTGGTCGAGGATGGTATTCTGGTTGGTGCGGTCGAAACGGGTGAGCGAATAGACTCGCTTGCCGCCGGAGCCTGCTACTTCGATTTCGTTGCCGGTGACGTTGGTGACGATGCCACCACGGCGAGCCATGACTGAGTGACCGGAGCCGCGAGCAACAATTTTTTCCATGCCGGTGCCCACTCTAGGACGCTCGGGTCTAACGAGCGGCAGAGTTTGGCGCATCATGCCACCACCCATGAGGGCGCGGTTGGCGTCATCATGCTCCAGGAAAGGAATCAATCCGGAGCCGACCGAGAGGAAGCCCTGCGGTGCAATACCGATCATGTCCACCGATTCTGGAGTAACTTCCATGAAGATATCGCCGCGGCGTGCAGCCACGAGGGGACCTAATATCTTGCCGTCTCTTACTTTGGTGTCCGGAGGAGCGAGTGTATGTTTTTTGTCATCGCCAGGAGCGAGATATTCGACATCGTTGGTGAGAAAACCGTTGATGACCTTTCTGTAAGGGACACACATAAAACCGCTGTCGTCTATACGGCAATATGTCGCCAGATACGACACCATACCGCAGTTCTTGCCTTCAGGCGATTCAACCAGACATACTCGACCGATCTGCGACGGGTGAACGTCACGCATCTCGGTGGGTGCTGCTGCCGGATCGATACCACCAGGTCCGAAAGAAGTGATTCTTCTTCTGTGGGAGAGCTCCGATAGAGGGTTTTGTTGATCGAGGTACTGAACCAGCGGGTTGCCGGAAAAATACTTGTTGATTGCGTTGGAGAACGGACGAGTGTCGATCAGATCGTTAGGGCTGCCAATCTCTTCATCTTCATTGAGCTCGAGTCTCATCTTGATGGAACGGCTCATCTGACCGAGTGCCGGTCTTACTGCCTTGGTCATGGTCTCGCCCACGCCTCTGAGGTGGCGGTTTTCGAGACTGTCGACATAGTCGACGAATCCATGATCGGCGGGCAGAGAGAGCAAATACTCGACTGCTGCCATCAGGTCGTTGGGAGAAAGGTTTTTCTTCTCATCGTTTTCCAAACCAAGCTTGCGATTGAACCGCTCTCTGCCCAGTTTGCCCAGGGAGTAGCGACGCTTGTCGGTCAATTCGGAAAGTGCCGCGTTACCGGCTGATGCACCACCGCCGCCATCCGGCTTCCATGCTCTTCCTACCATAGCAAGAGCTTCTTGCGGTGTTAGTGGCTTCCAGTCAATTCTGCTTCGAGTGAGAAGCCTGCCGATTCTTTTTTCAATTTCTTGAGCATCAAAACCCATCGCTGACAAAAGCGTTGTCGCTGTCACCCAGCTTCTTTTGGGCAGCTTGATGCGGCAACGGGCTCGGCTGGCTTTACCAGGAGTTACCGACGGATCGAGCACGAGCTCGAAGGTGATCGGTGCGCCAAGCTCGGCGAGCATGAGCGCTTTATATTGAATGGGACCAGTCTGCGAGAAGTAAATACCAGGAGCTCTGACTAACTGACCAAGGACGACGCGCTCTGAACCGTTGATTACAAAGGTTCCTCTATCTGTGATAACCGGCATGTCCGCGATGTAGCATTTGGACTTGCGCAGTTCACCAGTGGCGGTGTCTTTCAACCAGGCTTCCATCATCAGACGGCGAGCGTGGGTCATGTTGGTCTTTCTTGCTTGTTCGGCTGTTGTCGGATAGCCGGAATCTTGAGCATACTCTTCGAACCACCAGTTGACCTTTCCATCCGGACCGACAAAAGTCAGCTCGAATCTGGGACTGTAGTCGCTGGCTATAGGGGAAATTTCAGCAAACAGATTGCCGATGGTCTCTTCCAGAAATCGTCTATACGACCTTCTAGGAAACTCTGCAAGATCTGGTGCCTGGAAATAAAAACTCATGGATTTTCTCCGCCCGATCCTTCTTTGCTGCCGTTGCCTGGGGCGTCAACGCCTGTCTTGCTTGCGGTAACCGTCTTTTTATGAATCGCTAGTGCCCTTGCCAAATCTTCGGAATAAATCTTGTTCTTTGGGTCCAGTGCGCTGGAGATTCTGAATTCGGTCACCGCCTCGCTTGCGTTTCCTGCCGCCAATAAATTCACTGCCAATCTGTGATGAACTGCTGGGTTTTCGAGTTCCTTAGCCACCATCTGTCGCAATATAGTGGCTGCTCCTACATAGTCTCTTGCTTGTTCTCTGGCGCTTACCGGATCGCTTGATTCAATCGCTTGTTCGCTGCCAGCCATCGGTTGTTGTGCTTGAACATTTACAGTATCGGTGGAAGCGCCTGCGCCTGCAATGGTGCCTCCCGCATGATTCATGGGAAGGCTACGTGTCTGGGGACCTTGACTTATCGCGCCGGGCTGTCCCTGAAATGCGAGGTTTTGGTTGGCGGCCATTCCGCCAGGCATTTGCACTCCGGTTTCCACACCATCATCATGAGTTCTAAAACCGCCCATGGCCACGTTCGATACGCCAGGGCCGCCTTCGAAAGTCTTAGCCATCATCGGATTATTGAAACCCATCGCCTGCTGCTGAACCATCATCTGCTGCTGAGGCATCGCCATATTCTGTTGTATGCCAATTCCTTGTTGATGCATCATCGGATGATTGAAACGGTTGGGCACTCCCTGATGCTGTGGATGTGGCTGTGGAGTCTGACCACCGGCGCCATTACCCTGCATCGCCTTCATGCGGCTGGCCGCTTCTTTATTGCTTTCCGGATCGATAAGCACGCAAGTGAGATACGCTTGATGAGCTCCTCTATAGTCACCAATCGACTCGAGGCACTCGCCCAGGAGGAACTGATACTTAGCGTTTCTCGGCTCAGCCATTACTGCCTGGCTGATCTCAGCCAGCGCTTCGCGTTTCAAACCTTGCGAATAAAGCGTATCAGCAGCCAGTTTGTGCTTTTCAGCTCTGGCATGTATTAGAGCTTTCTGGAGACTGGCTCTACCAGGTAACAGACCAGGGTGGTTGGCGTCGAGCAATTCGAGCCGCTTGTACTCTGATTCTGCACCGACGAAGTCGCCGGTCAATTGCAATGCACCAGCCAGACCAAGATGATTTTCTGCCAGCATCGAATTGGCTGCCACCTGCTTGCGCCAGAGCTCTACGAGCGCCTGGCCGGCAGCGGCGTCCGCCGGATTCAAAATTACGGCCTTTCTCAACGAAGCAGCCGCGCCCGTTTTATCGCTGGAAGCAAGCTGGATATAAGCGAGTTGCCTGTACGCAGCACCACAGTTGGGGTCAACAGAAATTGCCTTCTGATACCAGCTCGCGGCATTAGTGATGCGCTGAAATCTGAGTTCGACATCGCCTAACTTGACATAAACTTTGGAAGATTTCTCAATCTGATATGCCTGTTGATACTCGATATATGCTCCGGCGGAGTCGCCTGAATCTAGCAACTGATCGCCAATCTTGATCCGCACATCGACATCGAGCGGGTCGACGCCCATACGATCTAGTGAATCGGCAAGCAGCCTTCCGGCTGCGGCATTGTCCGGAGCAGCAGCGAGCGCATTGCGGAACATGGCTGAAGCAGCTTCCCACTTGTGTGCGTGTAACAGCTGCTCACCGCAAGCCGTTCGTGCGGCGGAAAGATTGATGCGAAACTGTTTGCTCTCGGGATCATACTTCACTGCTCGCTCATGAGCAGCGATAGCGTCATTCCATTTTCCCTTTTGACCGAAGGCTACTGCTTGATTGTTGCACTCGATAGCAAGCTGCTTGTTTTCTTTCTGCTGCGCCTTGCTCAGGGCAACCACCTCTTTCTGCCGTAGCAGAGCGGCCTTTCTATCTTCCTCGGCTAACAGTTCTTTGTGCCTTTGCTCTTCCGCGTCCAACTTCTCCTGGTCGCGATAGTCCAACCGCCGCTTAAAACGAGAAAGTGGGAGAGCTTCTGTATCGCTACCCCATACCTTTTCTTCTCGACTGTGCGAACTTTGGCCCGCTGGATCACCATTTCTGGGCAACGGCTTGGCAGTGTATTTTGTCGCCAGAGCCGGAGGGCTAAGTGAGAAGGAAACAGCCAACAAAGTAGATAGGATTATTAGAGGTCTTACCATTTAATTTAGAAACTTTCAGAGCAAATTGAGGGTAGAAACGAGAGCCTGTGACTCGGAATGTGAGCAGCTTAACGAGTTTGCCAATCAAGAGCTATTGGGGGAAATCCCACGATCTACGTATATTTCCCACACCTAAGATTAATTCCGTGTCGAATCCCTAAGCACTGAAACTGTCGACGTTTTCGGAAAACAACGGCTCGATATTTTGTGCCGTCGAAGCAAGAATGCTTTGATACTTTTGGTATTGAGCAGTTTTGCCGCCAAATAATATCCAGGTATTTCGCAAGACAGCGAGGCTCTCTTAGTTATTCGTGAAATTCATACACTCACCACTTCTGGTGCTGCTATAGATCTCGTGGCGGCAGTGGCAGATTGTATACTTGCCAGAATTCAAAATGTATCGAAGCTTCAGGGGAGAACCAATATGCCACCGGCGGCCACTATGTGGATAAGGGATGGGGTCCTGGTCAATAGAATGCATGTCAACCCGGTTGCGTTCGCATATTCCTACTGGGTTTTCACCCCACCAGAGAAGAGAACGAGCCATTCAATTGAAATGCTGATCAATTTCGGATTCGAAAAGTCGGGCATTGCTTGTGCAGAAAAAATGAATCTCTTTAATGAGGAGCGCCGTGGCGGACTTGTAGATGTCGCTTCTGCCGCAGCTTTTTACAATGACCTGGCAACAGAGGCCGCCGAGTCTTGCGGTTATTTTGCCGGCATGCCGGAATTGCTGTCTGAGCAGCATGGGTTGGGGGTGAAAAACTATATCACCTCGGCAGTACAACAACAGGTGCTCGACAACTGGAGAGAGTCCTCACAGGGATCGTCGATAGCTCAGTCTCTGGCAGAGATACTCGGAGCGCGAGACGGCTTCACCAAAGGGCGCGATCACTTTGATTACGTGCGTAAGAACGTCTCTGGCGGTCAGATCTTCTATATTGCCGACGCCGTCTCCGAAATCTCAGCGGCAAAGGCGATCAGCAAAGAGTTCAACATCGTTCCTATCGGTTTTGGATACGTAGTTGGACAGCAAGCAGTTATGGATGCCGTACAGCTTATAAAGAACGGGTTGTCCGGTGCACGGGCGGCAAAGGCACCCTACCCTGATTTACACGACCAGATCGACCCGAAACGGCTGGTTCTCGCCGACGAAATGGAAGTGGAAGAATCACTTCGGCAGGCTGGAGCTGCAGTGGTGGTCAAAGGAACGGAGCAGACTATTGCTCTCAACTTGAGAACGGTGCTCCTAACATAGTACGAGTATGGGCAAACGGTGTGTCTGTTAAGCTAGAGGCGCCTGCGGAACCACCAACGCCAATGAGGACGCCATGACAGCTAAGAGGAAGACCGAGCGCATCACAGCCGAGTACAACATGCCGTGGAGCGACACGGACGTGACAGGCAGATCGGTGAAGATGCCCAGGATACAAGTTCTGGCATACGGTCCTGACAAATACACAGAAAAGGAAGTAACAGACCTCAGTGAGCTAATCTACTTCTTTGCCAACTGGC
>CAYTDR010000201.1:0-10315 GCA_964436185.1 uncultured Candidatus Obscuribacterales bacterium
TCTTCGAAGTCGATAGGTTCAGAGTGCGAAGTCCACTGCCAGATTATCTGGTCCGTGCCGGTTCTTTTCAAAGTTACAGATAAGCGTGGAAACCAGTCATCATCAGATTCAGATTCGCGAAATACTGAAAGTCGTCCCTTTGTTAACGTCGGTCTGTCGATCAGGAGCTGGCGGCCTTCAGCATCAATCTCGTTCATAAGCGAGCTTCCCCTTCTGGGTTGTGATACGAGTCTTTCGACTGGAATGATAAAGGATAGCACTCTATTTTGTATTCGTTTTGGCCTGGCAACAGGCTGGTTATGAATTCTTGTCTGAATTGGTCTTTAATAGCGGATAATTGTCTGACCATGATGCAAGCCTCAATTTTCAAATTCCCCCAAAGACAAGTCGTTGGCAGCCTTTACGTGGCACCTATCTCTCAGCCTGAAGCCTGGGAGCTTTTGCAGGTTCCTCAGGGGCTCATTACCAAACCCGAAAACCAGCCCATTAATTGGCGTTGGCTAGATGTTGCGCGGGGAGAGGTGGAAGTGCCGCCCGGGATGAAGGTTAAACTGAAAATCTCCTCTATGTCGGTGGGTGGAATATCCTCGCTCACCAATCTGGATCCCGACTCCATACATGTTTTGGATGTGTCGAGAACCCAACTGGCAGATGATTCTCTGCGTCACATATCGCATTTGACCGGTTTGAAGGTGCTGGAACTGGCTTATACCGCCGTTACCAATGAAGGCCTGACGCAACTGAAGAGCCTGGCTCGCCTGGAAAGTCTTGGTCTTACGCACACGGCTGTCACCAACTCCGGACTTGCATATCTCGATCCTATGACAAGTTTGAAGGAGCTCTGGCTCAACGGCACGCTTATAGACGATGAAGGATTGCCGCATTTGTGCTCATTACGAGAGCTCATGCTTCTGGGACTTTCCGGCACGCGAGTGACTGACGAAGGGCTGGAAGCGCTTGCTGGGCTGGAGAACCTTTTGCGGGTGTATCTGTTCAATACGGCAATCACATCCGACGGGGCGCAGAATCTACGGCAAAAGGCTCCTCGGTGTCGGGTCAAGTGGAGACGCAGCTCGCCAGGTGAAGGCGAGATGATCGGTTCCGGAACGGGGCTCGATCTAATGGATGAATTGAGCCTGATCTCCAAAGAGCTTTCAGCAGACGACTCAGTCGCGCCACTCTTAGATGAGGAGTTCTGGGGAATCATCGACATGCTGGATTGGGACGCTGATTCCGATGAGCAGAAGATTGAGCCCTGCGTCCTGTATCTCGCCGATTCGGACGACGAACTGATCTATTCTTTTCTTGAAACTCTAAGCGAGAAACTGTACGAGCTCGATGGCGAAAGGTTCGCCCGACATATCGGACGGGCAAGCTATCAGGGGCATGGTAAGCACTTTTCTCGCAGTTGGTATTTGAACGCTCGTTGTTGTGTGGTTGCCAACGGGCAAGAGGCTTTTGAGGAAGTGCTTTCAGATCCGTCGTCGATGCCGAAGGACCTTGGATTCCGCATACTGACTCAAATTGCTGAGGACGCGTTCTCTCGAAAGCATGGCGGGCGCAAACTTGAATACACGACACGCAAGAGTTCGCAGACGTTCAGCAACAAAGAGGGCTGGTCCGGTCTATGAAGTCCATAGGCGGCAGGAAAACCAGTCAGATTCTTAATCGACTGAAAGAGAACGACCAACAGCTTGCCGAACTGATTGAGAAGGTCGGCGCTTTTCGCTTGCAGGCGGAGGAATCGCAGTCTGTTTTCGGTGCTATTGCAGAGTCTATTGTTTATCAACAGCTCAGCGGAAAAGCTGCTGCCACGATACATGGTCGTTTCAAAGGAATTTATAACACCGAGCGTTGTCCTGCGCCTGATGCCGTTTTCAACACACCAGATACAGTACTGCGCGAGGCAGGCCTTTCGCGCGCAAAAACCGCAGCCATCAAGGATTTGGCTACCAGGGCAATGGCAGGTGAGATACCGACGTTCGAACAAGCTTCGGGAATGACTGACGAGGAGATTGTGAGTGCTCTGAGCAGCGTCCGCGGTGTGGGCGTTTGGACGGCTCAGATGTTTCTGATTTTCAGGCTTGGCAGGCTCGACGTGATGCCCTCGACCGACTATGGCATTCGCAAAGGGTTTGCCCTGACAATTGAAGAAGATGCGCTCAATTTACCCACGCCAAAGAGGATAGAATCGCATGCTGAAAACCACTGGGCACCTTACAGAACGGTAGCCAGTTGGTATCTTTGGCGAGCGCTGGAGTTGTAAACTGAAGCTAAATGAATCGGCAATAGGTTAAAATCAAAACGGTGAAACCTCCAACAAGAGGATCGCCTGGCTGGGCATGGAATCAAAACGTATGAACCGTCGATCTCTATCGGCTCCAATTAAGAAGGCTGTCGCCGCTGTTCTTCTGGCGGTATTTATATTCAGTTCTCTGGCTACCAGGGCGCAGGAAACAGACGGTGCTGCGCAAACGCAATCCCAGTACAAGCTGGAGGCGGTACGCTGCCTCACCTGGTGGTATCACGATGCGATCGGCTACCATCCGGCAATTCTTTTCACCATGGAAAACGTCAGCGGTGAAGACTTGTCTGGAATGATGATCAAGGTTCAAGCCCGCTTCACCAACATGACTACGGGCAACGTCAACGTGGCTCGCAAAGAGCTTCAATGCGAGCTAAAGCCGAACAAGCAAGTCAATATCAGGCTATGGGCGCCCACAGCTTATGAGCTCCCCATCGACCAGAATCAATGGCCGAAAATGGAATGCAAAGTCATGTGCCGTGTCGGAGAGGCTGGAGATGAGGCGACTCAGAATCTCATTCTCACTAAAGTCAATCCGATCACGATGAGCGATATGGCTGCTGAGCACGACCTCATCCAACAGCCGTTCGTAAAAGTTCCGAAGAGAACCAGACCTCAACAGGCGAGCGAAAAACCTCTTGTCGCCATGGCGGGGTCGCTAAAGAACAAAGGCACTGCCTCCTCCGGAGAATCGATCTCCGAGTTTTTGAAATCTCAGTTTATTCCCGGTCTGGGCGATGACTTCTATCTGTTCGAGAAGAAATACGGGCGTCCGCTGGAATACGACGCGTCGAGCCCTCGTTGGACCTGGGTAAGCTACCGAAACGACAGTCCCAGTTTTACAACCATCGTCGGTTCTCGTGGGCAGACCGGCAAAGCAGATTTGATCGTTATCACAATTTCAAGCACCCAATTGAAAGGTGAGCAAGATATTGTCGCGCTGGCAAAAGCAACCGCAGGAAAATTTCGCAGCGAACAGACAACAAAAACAGAGCATTCAGTGAGGTATCTCCCAACCGGAAGGTTAGAATATGGTACCCTTTCCTCGACCAATTATCAGGCTGCATTCTTCACCCCAGGCGAGTCTCCGGCTAGTACGAAGGCGTTTAACATCGTTGTTACGCGAATGCCGGAAAATGTTCTGAACCTCTTACGTAAAGAGTGTGCCAGCGCTAAACTATTGAGGTTCCTCACTCCAATCATTGGATCTGGTTCTTGATGGTTGACCTGGCTTCAATTCACACTGTGCATGAGCGGGTCGTTTTTCAGAATTCTATATCAAAAGTAATGAAGACCGAGGTGTGAAATGCCGGTAAAATTGCCTGTGAATCAACAAACACCAGCTCCAACAACGAGTGAGTCTGGCCCTGGTAAGAGTAAGAGTGCTTCCTCTGTGTCGATCATAGACTCCATCCCAATAAAGGTCGTTTTATCCCTTGCTGCGCCATATCTGGCCGGCGAGACTCCAGTCCAAGCTATAGAGATGGCGCACAAGCTCTACGGGGAGGACCACTACACCTCCACGCTCGATATTCTTGGTGAGGACATGCAAACGCAGGCAGACTGTGATGCCTCCGTAGATGCTTATAAACGGCTCGTCGACGCGATGGTGGCAAATCGTCTGCCGGCAAAACATCCCAGAGAAGCGATGACTGTTTCATTGAAACCATCGATGTTCAGCACCCGGGCGCCGGAAGGCTCACTTAAGACAGACAATGAGCTGAAGCAGGCCTTCTCGCGGATCAGGACAGTAACTGACTATGCGAAGTCTTTTGGTATCAATGTCACTCTCGAGGCCGAGGATCATCGCTGGACAGATTTCCAGTTGGAAACATATTTCACCCTCATTGATGAAGGCTATACCAATCTAGGTACGGTGTTGCAGTCGCGTCTGTTTAGAACCGCGGATGATATCACCCGATTCGATGAGCGTATGCGAGTGCGAATGGTGATCGGGATTTATAATGAGCCACACGAAATCAGTCATACTGACAAGCCGCTGATGAAAGAATGGCTGGTTACTTATGCAAAAGACCTGCTCAAACTTGGTACCTATGTCGAGGTAGCTACTCACGACATCGATTGCCTGCACAACTTTTTCGCCAACGCTGTCATTCCTGGCGGCTACGATTCAACCCGATTCGAGACACAGTTCTTGCATGGAGTCCCCAGAGACGAGATTCAGAAGGGACTTGTCGATGGTTCTTACTTCTCGAGCGCGAATTTCCCCGGAGCAGACCCTGCACGACTCGAGGAATTGAAGTCGTCCGGTGTGGTGGTGCGCAAGTACTTGCCTTTTGGAAAAGCAGAAGTGGCAGGGGCGTATTGCAGAAGGCGCCTGAAAGAGAACCCGAACATGATCACATACGGTATCAAGAACTTCTTCAAATGGCAGAAGTGATTTAGAGCTGCGCTTCGATCAGCATTCGAACGAATCCGAGCCAAACATACAGGCACTCCTGCGCTGGTAAATAGTCGGCGTGGCTACATTTCATCGAGCACATGCGAAGCTGGTCCTGATCTCATGACTCACATGCGCGAAGACTCTGCGGGCTATGTTCGAAAGCGACACGCTATCGGTATTCTCGGTACGATAATAGTAGTTAGAACATGAGATTTGAAGACCTTTGTGGACAGCGTCAGTACGCTTGCTCGTTTTGGGCGCAACAAAAAACAGACAGCGAGCGCCCAGCGAACTCAGGGTTCTTCATCATTCGAGGCTTGCAGCTGAACTTCTTTTGCGCGGTTTTTTAGCGGGCGACAATCGACTCTTTATATGGATCGATATCAGAGCGGAGTCCGCGTCGCCACAGTCTTCACACGACCGGTCCGCGCCAGTTCTTTAAGCGATTGCACGTGTTTGTTGTCGGGCGGCGACAAGTTGGAATCGTCAATAACCACAACACTTTGAGGCTCCGCTTGTTTTACCTTCACGGTTCCGTACAGCCTGTGCATCCAGCTATCGATTAAATCGACAGCCTGGAGAGAAAGCTGATCTTCCTCCAGGACAAGATGTTCTGAGGAGGCAGCGATAACGAACTGTTTTTCATGCGAGTTCACAAAATCAAAAATCTTGGCTGAAGCTGCTGGCTGTGAGAGCCGATCGTGCAGACCCTGGATCACCATCACCGGGATGTTTTCGATCCGGGAGGCGTTCTGAGGAGTAGTTTTCATCAAGCAATAATATGAAAAGGCTTCTGAGATAGAGAGCTTCAGTTTAGTGTTGCCGCCATAGCGCCAGTATTCCTGCAAATCCTTACAGTTTGTCGCCTGGCGAATCACCGCATCAGCAGCGAAGCCTGTGCGCTCGAGAAGACAGAGGTCGGCAATTCCCTTCATTGTAATTTTGCGGATTTTGTAAAGCTGCCAGGCGGGCGCAGAGCAGATAACTCCGTCGACAAGCTTCGGGTCGTCGCCAGCTAATTTCAGCGCGATTGCTCCACCCATAGACTCACCGACCAGAATCAGCTTCTTGTCGGGCTCAGCCTTCTTCATGTGTTTCAGGAAAGCGATTAAGTCGGCAAAGCATGCCTTGAAGTCGACACGATCGAAATTGCGCTCGCTTCTTTTTTCTCCAAATCCTCGAACATCCACAGCATAAGTATCGATACCCCGATCAGACATGGTATCGCCGAAATCTGCATACGCTTTTGCTGACAGACCCAGAGCATGGATACAGACTAGCGAGACCGGCTGGGTATCTTTCTTGCTCTTCCAGGTGAGGACATTTACATGGGTTTTTGCGTGAGCGGCTGAGAACTTCCCGTCCTCATGCTTATTCATGTCCGGACAGAACACTCGATAACCCGGCAGAGTTCGTTTCACTTCTCCAATCACCATCGCTCGAGCACCAGATTTTGGTTCCGCTTTGGTTGCCGTCTGACAGAATAATAGCACCAGAAGCAGCGAGAGTGCCAAGCATGATAGTAGTAGGTAGCCGCGCAAGGCCGCCCTCTTTGTTTGATTCCGCCCGGACGCAGGTGCTTGTCCAGGGTTGTCAACGAGTGCGGTGAGTTTTTTCATAGAGGCTTCGGGTACCGTGTTTGGAGAGGGTGAGTGGCTGTAATCTCACAATACATACTCACGAAGAACTGACTGAGTTTAGGCGCATACGTTATAGGAGTAGTTTCGCTCTCGTCGTCCCCATACTGTTTTACATTCTTCCACAGTTTTATCGCTATGTTTGCAATATATAAAAGAACTTATGCTTGCAAAGAGGGCGAAGAGCCCAAAATCCATGTCGGACTTAGGAAAACGCGATCGGTGTGAGGGCGAAAACTGCTATCGGCGTAAATTAGGCTTGTCGAAACCATCCCTTTGAGGGACGCGTTTACAAACCAGTCTTCGACTGTGAGTTTTGCATCAAGCTAGAGGTCTGTGCTCCAACCAGGCTCAGGCACGCGCACGCCAGCATGTAATCTATATTCCCAAAGGAGGGCATTTTCAGGCAGATTCCGGACTGTTCTCTGAAACAATGCTTATAAATCGAGCCGCTTTGTCGAGTGTGGGAGAGGCGAAATCCGATTTCTCGCTAATTCATCTGTCTGGCATGTTTCATGAATCCGGTCTCCAGTGCCGCTTTTCGCACCCACCAATCATGGTCATAAGCGAGTGTGCGACGGAGCTCTTCCGGTAAGTAGGCGGCTTTGGCGACCAATATGCGGACGAACGGATCTGCGTCGGCGCACAGGATTGATAGCGCGGCAAAGGGCGCATAGGGATTGCGGGCTACCCACTCTCGTACTCGGACGTCCTGGTCGGATGCCAGATTGACCAGAATAGAAGGAGAGGCGCCCGTGTTGGCTGCTACGCGCATTCTCACCATCGGTCTTGAATCGCGAGATAGGTGCCTGAGAATCTCGACTGGGGTATCAACCTGTCCAGCGGCGACGAGTTTGACGTACTCATTGTTCTCGCGGATCGCCCGGCGCAGGGCAAAGATTGAAATTCTAGAGATGTCTAAACTGGTACCGGGTTTGATGCTGGGCACAAATGTAGAGGTATCGTCAGATAGTCTGTTGATTGCCGTGCTCGGGGCATTCGGATTGCTCGCCACCGCCTGTCGCACTCGTGAATCGACATCCTGGGCGAGCGCGAGTAGTATCTCCTCGGGGGCGATTTCATTGCGTGCCAGCCATCTCCTGACCCGCACGTCTTCATCTCGACACAGCTTCCACATCAGGTCGATACTCGCGTCTGAAGACCTGGCTAAGATCATGCGAATTTCCGGAGAAGGATCGAACGCCAATTTCTCGAGTAGCTCGCTTGGACGATTGGAGTTCATCAGCACCATATGCCGTACCAGCGGATCGGCATCTGTGATCAGATTATTTAGAGCGGCAAAATCAGCGTTGACGTGACCAGCAACCTGTCTGCGAATATATAGATCCGCTTCCACCGAGAGTTCTGCCAGGATGAAGCCCGGACACGCCAGGTTAGCGGTCAGACACTGTCTCACGGCCAGCTCGGCGTCGGCAGCCAGCGAATAGAGAGTCGTTTTGGATGTTGAGGGATTCATGGCCACGCATCTTCTGACAGCCATCTCGCCATCTTCTGACAGAACATCCAACAGCTCTGCTGGCGTTCTCTCATTTGCTGCTACGCATATTCGCACGGCTGCAGTTGAGTCGCTCGCCAGGCAGCAGAGAGAGTCTGCGGCCGTATTGCTATTTTGTGCAACTGTTTGACGGACTAATTGACTTGCATCCTGGGCAAGCCGCTGTAGCACTACCGGTGGTGCGGAGTGATTTAACGCCACTGCTTGTCTCACGGCCACATCGGCATCTTGCGTGAATATGCCGAGCAGCGGCGCCGGGCAGTCCGGAGAGGCAGCCGCCATCTGTTTTTCCATCACTGTCGCATGTGATGAAAGATAATACAACCACTCTCTTCCGACTTCTGTGTCGAACTCTTGCTGGATTGATTCGAACAATGACTCGACAAGGGATTCACGAGCTGCTTGCAGTTCCTTGTTCGCGTCTTCGATCTCGCCAGGTGTTACCTGTGCATGGCCGCATCTGCTTCTTCGCTTGACTCGTGCGACCGGGACGAATTTGACCGGTGCTGTTGCGTTTGTTTGGATTGTTGTTTCTGCTCTTTCAGCAATCTTCTCTTGATACCGAAGAGCCTGTTGACTGAGCGGATTGCGCCAAATCCAATCTCTTCCTGCATCACTTGTTACGAACGACTGCCACTGATTTTCCAGGTCGGCAGAGATTGACTCATCAGCGGAGTTCGTTTCAGTTTTATTAATCAACGCCACTATTTTAGATTCTCCGGTCTGAACAGACCTTGATGTCAAGTGCATTGTGGGGCAAAACAATCGCGCCGTCTAGCGAGAAAATTCTCAGATGATAGCCCAATATCTGAAGCTGTGCAAATCAATTGGATGGTGAGAGGTCTTCACTGATAAGGTTTTTCGGCAATTGGCCGACCTGCAAATAGATACTAGAAATGACGATCATCAGCTCTAGTTTACATGAGGTTTTTCCCATAAAAGTGGTGACATTACCATGCATCGTTTGACTTGAAGATCATTATATGGGTCCTCGAAACCGAACGTACGAGCTTGTTCCGAACATGCAACAAATCCATTTTTTCGAGCCAGGTACCGAGAGATTGCAGTTCCACTCCAAGAGTTAGACTTGTCTTCGTCGCCTATGCATTGTTCTTTGCAGCCTGGTTAGAAGGTTTGATCTGTAGGTCGCAAGAGGATCTCGTTGACGTTTACATGAGGTGGTTGGCTGACTGCATAGAGGATCGCCTGGGCGATGTCTTCGCTTTTGAGCGCATTCATTGTCGCCACCCAACTCTTGACGGTGTCTTTTGTAGCGGAATCTGTAATGTGATCGGTAAGCTCAGTTAGCACCGCGCCTGGTTCTATCACTGTCACTCTGATCCCATCAATGGCAAGCTCTTGGCGAATTCCTTCGGCGAAGGCGTTGACAGCGAATTTGGTGGCGCTGTATACGGCGCTTCTGGCATTCACTACTTTGCCTGATACTGAGGAGATGTTGATTATGTGACCGCTGGTCTGCTTTTTCATGACTGGAATCGTCGCGTGTGTAAAGTACATGAGCCCCAGAACATTGATGTCGATCATTCGTTTCCAGTCTTCAACATTGGCGTTCGAGACCGGGCCGATATACATGACACCAGCGTTGTTGACCAGTACATCTAAACGACCCCATTTCGTGGTGGTCAGCTGAACCGCTTCTTCTGCCGTCTTGTAAGATGTGACGTCCCCAACAATGCAAAGAGTTTCCTGCCCCAGTTCGTCTTTTATTTTCTTCGAAAGAGCATCCAGTCTGTCTTTGCGGCGGGCCACCAGAGCGACGCGGGCACCTTTCTCGGCCAGCGAGTAGGCGGTCGCTTCGCCGATTCCTGATGATGCCCCTGTAACAAGAGCAACTGCGCCTTCTAGGTTGGTCATGATTAATCTCCTCTGTGGACGCGACATCGTCGATCGGGAGTATCGATTTTACTAAACAGAACCGAGGGATTTGAAAGAAAGTTGCAAAAGTAATCTCTCCGGCATGAGCTTTTTGGCGATTTCATGGACTTTGCAATCGAACACGTAAGCGGTCCGGAGGTTTTGGATCGTGCAATTGGAGTAATATAATGTGCTGAATAGAGAGGAGACTCCGGCATATCTGCCAAACCTATGTCGCATACCACCCCCAGGTACAAACGAACTATTGACATCATCCCGCCGCCACCGCGCGGGGTTGTTCCTAAGGACTTTATAACTCAAAACCGCAATGTCTCCTGGCTGGTGGCCGGTTTTGAGAAGGATAGGTTCACAGGAGCTATCAGGTCGTCCCTGGATACGCGCAAACACAGGTCCGCGATGCTCTTGTATGAGGGTCTGGTGGTTGGCTGCATTCGCTCATCGTTTGCTGGAAGTCCGCTGCAGCATTCGACAGAGGATTCCTTGCACGCGATGATCGCCGATCTTTCACTGCAGGGGACTGAGGTTTCTTATTACCCGCTCTCGGAAAAGCTGGTCAT
>CAYTDR010000202.1:0-4676 GCA_964436185.1 uncultured Candidatus Obscuribacterales bacterium
CTTCCCGCCACGAAGTCATCCAACCTGGCAGTGGGGAATTTCGCCTGTAGTGTTCGCAGATTGTAAGGTGTTTGGACAAGCTGTTGAAGGAATCTCGGATTATTGATGTAGTCCGGATTGAGCCTCAAGCCTTCCTGAACCTTGGCTGCACCATCATCGAGTTGCGAGAATCGCATCTGGGAAAGACCGTGATTGATTCTCACCCAGCTACTGGCTGTGCCGACTAGCTCGAGTTTGGCTTGTTGTCTGCGGAGGTTCTGCAGGGTATTGGGATCTCCCTGAGTACCTCTTGCTAGCTCTTCAGCCAGTTCTCGCTGATTCTTCTGACGTGCCAATCTCAAATCTTCCGGGGTGACCCGATCAGCAGCCTGTTCGGCTTCTTGATACAGGCGCTCCCTCTGTCCATAATCGGAACCTTCGATTTGCGACATATTGATGAATATGGTGTCGGATATAGGGGCAAGACGACGTTCGGCTTCTGCTTCCAGGCGTCTCTGATTTGCCACTTCCGGCGATACCTGCGGTCCACGATCTCCTGGCGGAGTAACACCAGGTCGCGGCGGTTGACGATCAGTTCCTGGCGGCGTTACGCCAGGTCTGGGAGGTTGACCATCGGTTCCTGGAGGAGTAACGCCAGGTCTGGGAGGAGTAATTCCTCGCGTACCTGGAGTCGCCTCTGGTGGCACCGTGAACTGCCCACGTCGCGATTCCATCGTGGTGCGTGCAAAGCCTAATTGGTCCCTTATGACGCCGGAAATCTCGGTCCGTGCACCCCAAAGGTTTGCAACTGGGCTGCTATCGAGTTGTGGCTCGCCGTTAGTGCCTGGTCTGACTGTGAAGATTCCAGTGTAGGCCCAATCCGTATTACCAATTTCTCGTTGGGCGAATCTGCCCAACTCTGAATTGGCATTCAGGCGACTGCGATCGACATACACAAAGATGGCGTCAGAGTTGGTTCTAGCTGCTGGTATGACAGTGTCGACCAGACCTCTCGTATCTTGCGTATTTTTTGAGCCGAAGACCACTACCAGCGGCTTGCCTTCTCGCGCTGCTTGGTTGATTGCATCGCCCATGTTTTGGTCAGTAAACTGGAAGCCTCTTCCAATCGACGCATTGTATTCTGCATCGGATGGCCATGCTGGAGCTCCACGACGATTTCCATCAACGATAGTGAGACCGTCTCTAATACCGCTCGGCCTATTGCGATCGGTAACTCGATTTAGATCCCTCAATATTGCTATCGGGTCTGGATTAATTACACCTGGATTCACAACCTGTGAATCTGGACGTACGCTCGGTCTCGGTTCCACAACCACTCGTGGTTGGTACGGCTGGTACGGTTGGTACGGCTGGGGCTGGTACGGTTGGTACGGCTGGTACGGTTGGTACGGACTTGGCGTCGGACAAGGTCTTGGTCCTCAACCCATTTCTCCTACCTCTCAATTTTAGTCAAAGCAAATCTAGTCAAAGCAAAGTTAGCGGTTTATTAAGAACATCAGGCAAAAGCCCGACTCCATGGATGTTAACGGTCGATGTGTGACCATTGTGTACCCAATCATTCATGCCATACGTAGTCCTCCCACGAAATCGCTATTAAATCTGTTTATGGACGTTTCGGGGACTCCGGAAATGCCAAAACAGGCGTAATATCACAAGCAGGTGAGCGCAATATCAAAACAATTCGAGCAGCTCCGAAGTCGAATCGCCTAAAAGAGTCTCTCTATTTCTAAAGCAAAATCTGTCTTATAGACGCGAGACTTATTATGCAGTGAGAGTGGGTACAGATTCGAAATCAGAACGCAACTCTATTGCTGATTAGTATGAGACTGACGATTCTTCACAAGGGACTGATCATAATTTCGATACCGCTCATCTTCGAGCTGTTCTTCGTTGTCGTTCTTGTGGACCTGCTTATTCAGTCGGCGAAGCATATAACTAACGAGATGAAGTCACAGGATAAGCTTGTAAGTGTCGAGACGATGAAGCACGTTCCACGTCATCGTGCCTCTGAGCCAAGGCACAAATTTGTGACACGACCAGTAGCTTTCGGTCGACTTTGGAGTCAGACTTTGCGAGTCGATTTTTACCGATCGGCAAACTATTCTATCGTGTTGATCCTAGCAGCGATTGTTTCGCGTGGCTGTCGAAGCCAAATCCAACTCCATTTGTCCTTCTCCTTTCATCTTGATGGCCAGGAGGCCGTCAATCGGGTTCGGTGGGCTAAAGAAACGGCCTTGCTTCCATTGTTTGAAACTGGATCTAGTCCGCGAGATCTCATGCCTGTCAAGAAACAAATCTGTCGATTCTCGCGGTAGACTGGACCAGTTGCTCGCTATGGAGTTGTTGCCTCGATCTCAATTGATATCCTCATGGGAGACCCTTTGTATCTGACGCATATATGAGGACCACGACGAGGCTGTAAAATGGTTTCTGATCGAACCATTCCGTGGAAACTGGTTTCTAGCACTCATCTCGATCGTCCGCATCGATTGAAATATTCCTAACTCCTTCCGAGCGCCCGCCGACACTTCGACAAGAGCCAGGGCCATGCAAGAAGAAAGCACTGTTGAGTTTAAACCTTATATAGCACCGGAGGCGGTGGTAAAGGAGTTTACTCCCAAAGCAATAATTATTGGTGGACTGTTTGGCATCCTATTTGGTGCGGCGACAGTTTATCTGGCACTCCGGGCTGGTCTTACGGTGTCAGCATCGATACCGGTGGCAGTGCTGGCAATCTCACTGGGTAGACGGCTTCTTGGCACGACTGTGCTGGAGAATAACATTATCCAGACAACTGCTTCTGCCGGAGAGTCAATCGCCTCGGGTGTGGTGTTTACGCTCACTGGTTTCTTGTTCTTATCGATAGGCGCACAGGGAGACAGTGTAGGTGCGCCGTTCTTCAACTATTGGACCATTTTTACGCTAGCTGTTCTCGGCGGCTCACTCGGAACATTGATGATGATCCCTTTGCGCCGATCGCTCATCGTCAAAGAGCATGGCAAGCTGCCTTATCCGGAGGGAACTGCCTGCGGATCTGTTCTAATCGCAGGAGACAAGGGAGGTGAGTTTGCTAAAACTGCCTACCAGGGTCTTGGTTTCGCCATGGGATACGCACTGTTGCAGCACGTATTCCATGTCATTGCAGCAGCGCCTGGGTATGTCACTAAGCAGAGCAACAAATTCTTTCCATCCGCTACTGTCAATGCTGACATTACTCCTGAATATATGGGTGTCGGTTACATTGTCGGATTCCGAATTGCGGGTACCCTCGTAGCAGGCGGCGTCCTCGCATGGTTGGGGCTGATTCCGCTTCTGGCAGGACTGGTGCCGATGGATACGATCGCTCAGCAGCTCGTGAAACTTGGATATCTTGCCAGTCTCACCACTGCTGGTGGCCCTGGTGGCTGGGATCCAGCTACCCACACTTTCGCGAACACCGCCGAAGCAGTTTATCGAGCCTACGTCAGGCAAATTGGTGCAGGAGCTGTCGCCGCCGGTGGTTTCATCACCTTGATCAAGACAATCCCCACGATCATCTCTTCATTCAAAGAGAGCCTCGGCTCCTTCAAACAAGGAGGAGCTGCAGTCGCAAGGACCGATAACGATCTGTCGATACGCACCGTCATCATCGGGTCCGTTGTGCTGGTAGCACTAATGGTGATACTGCCACAAATTCCGGGTGAGAACATCGGGCAGAAGCTATTGATAGGGCTGCTTGTTGTTGTTTTTGGGTTTTTCTTTGTCACTGTTTCGAGTCGAATCGTTGGACTTATCGGTTCAAGTTCGAACCCTATTTCAGGCATGACGATCGCTACATTGATGGCGACGTCCCTTGTTTTCATCGGATTCGGCTTGACTGGGAGCACCTATGAGCCGCTAGTTTTGGTAGTCGGCAGTATCGTCTGTATTGCTGCCGCTAATGGTGGTGCCACATCGCAAGACTTGAAGACCGGCTTTATAGTAGGTGCGACTCCGCGTTATCAACAGATTTGTCTCTTCATCGGTGCAGTGGTCAGCTCGCTTGTGATCGGACTGACCGTGAGGCTGTTGGACAACCCGACGCCCGATATGATCGCCAAGGGTATTGTGCATGCCATCGGCAGCGATAAGTTCCCCGCTCCTCAAGGAACTTTGATGGCTACCCTCATTAAGGGTATGCTTTCGTTGAACCTCGACTGGAATTTCGTTTTTGTCGGAGTTTTCCTGGCTATTACTATCGAGCTCTGCAGCGTCAACTCCTTGAACTTTGCCGTGGGCGCGTACCTGCCGCTTTCAACGACACTTCCAATCTTTATCGGCGGTGTGATCAAAAAACTCGTCGAGCTAAAAGACCAATCAGGAAAGAAAGAATCAAAAGATTCAGGGCATGGCCATAGTGATGACGAGCTGGGTAGCGGTAGTTTGTTCGCTACTGGCCTGGTTGCAGGAGGTGCGTTGGCTGGTGTGGTAGTGGCATTGTTGTCTATAGACGAGCGGGTTTATGAAATGCTGCACAAGGTCAATCAGGAAGCAAACCTCACGCGGATGTTGAGCAGCGACGGCTATCAGATTCTTGGTGTGGTCTGCTTCATGGTGATGGGACTGACTCTTTTCAGAGTGGCCACCAGACCGCCGTCGCAGTAGTGATACACCGCGTCCCGGTGCACCAGAACGCCATCGCAGTAGTCATCCACCGC
>CAYTDR010000202.1:4776-10305 GCA_964436185.1 uncultured Candidatus Obscuribacterales bacterium
AGTGATACACCGCGTCCCGGTGCACCAGAACGCCATCGCAGTAGTCATCCACCGCGTCGGAGTCGCCACCCTCAGAGTGCGCCGTCGCAGTGGTTTCCATACTTCGTCGATGTAGTCACCACATGTAATGAACGAGAAGCCTCGACATTACATCGAGGCTTCGTTGCTACCGTTGAAACGTTCGTTCGATCTATTCTTCAATCGTCACTGCGTTCTCTTGTTCACGATCTATCAGTGTGTTTCCCCATGGTTTGTTAACCTTGCGAGGGGCGGGCTCGTCATCGTCCAAGCTGATCGTCGAGAGTTGCTCGAATCGACGCGGTGGTTCCGTGACGGTGCCGTGAATCGAGTTCGATGAGGCATGTGCTTGTGCGGTGACATCGTTGCCGCCATTCACGTCAGGATCGTAGCCATGGTAGTCTCTCTGAACTTCGGGGCGCGCAGGAGCTACAGGTGGCATCGCCGTCTGGGTTTGCGCGGTAGGAGGGGCCGAATAAGCCGGCATCGCAGTAGATGCCCCAGCAGACCGCCGGCTATAAGGATTGGCAGCCATGAACATTCTTGCCGGTCGCTGATTGACCTGAACAGCCTCAGCATCTACCGAAGCAGATTGACTCGGCGCCAGCGGTGCATAATTGTAGGTCACCACATTATTGTTGCTGCCGTAAGTCTGGACCGAAGCCAGTCTGGTAGGTTGGCTCCAGCCGCCCTGCCTTTCGAATATACTCATGCGAGCGACGTCGAAAGCGCTGGCAATTCCTGTCTTTGTCGCGTTTCTGAGACCGAGTAGGTAGCTTTGCTGCTGGTATGGCGTATAGTTGTACGCAGGGCTCGCTCCGCCATAGATGTTCGGATTTTGAGCCAGCAATGCTTGTTCCGGTCGATCAAACTTTCGTTTCTTCGGCGGGTTGTTTTTGTGCAACTGAGTGACGAACTTGTTCCACAATCCGGCACAAACAGATCCCCCAGTCACTTTACCTCTCACCGGTTTATTCTGATCGTTTCCGACCCACACCGCCGTGACGGTCTCAGGTGTAGCACCGACGAACCATACGTCTCGGGCACCAGAAGCAGTGCCAGTCTTGCCGGCAACCTCCACTCCCGGTACTCGAGCGCGTACGCCGGTACCGTGAGCGACTGCGTCTTTCAGAACGTCCAGAAGTTGCAGGGTTTTGTCTCTAGGTAAACACAGGTTAGGCGAGGCATTGAACTCTCTTTCAACATGTCCGTCAGCCTTAGCAATCTTCCGCACCACCACTGCTGGAATCTTGACCCCTCCGCGTGCCAGGGTACCGTAGGCTGTCGCTACTTCCAGCGGTGAAAGGGCGCAGTAGCCGAGAGCGAGGGATGGATACGGATCTAACTGCGACTGGATTCCGGCTTTATGAGCAACTTCAATTACTCGCGGGAGCCCTTCTGCTTGCGCCACTCGGACACTACACACGTTGCGGGATGTAGTCAGCGCTTGCCGAGCGGTGACCCATCCTTTAAATTCGCCGTCGTAATTCTTTGGAACCCAATCTTCGGAGCCTTCGGACGTGATAACTATCGGCGAGTCGTTAATCATGGAATCGGGCTTGATTACCCCATCGGTCAGGGCGGCCAAGTAGACGAACGGTTTCATGACACTACCGACGGTGTGAGGATGTGTGGCTCGGTTCCATTTGTTCTTCTTATAGGAACCTATCCCTCCGACCAGCGCTTTGACGCCGCCGTTCTCCAGATTGAGGCAGACCAATGCTCCTTGATTGAGTCCCCGTGGCGCATTCTCGATACCTTTGTTCATTACTTGTTCTGCTGATATCTGAGCCTTGACGTCTAGATGTGTGTAGACTTTCCAGTTATCCTGCCACATTTTGTCACCGAGCTCTTTCCGCAACGTGTCTGATACGGCGGAAATATAGTGACCAAACTGCATTTCTTTGCGTTGGCAAGTGAACTTCAGGCTGTCACTCTTGGCTTTGCTGATATCCGTGAGTGACGCCATTTTATATTTCTGCATGTCGCCGAGGACGTCTTTCTGCCTGGTTAAAGCAGCGGCTCGATTTTCCGGAGATCCAAGAACTGTTGGAGCCTTGATCAAGCCGGCCAAGAACGCTGATTCTGATAAGGACAAGTTCTTCGCTGGTTTGCCGAAATAATAGTTGGCGGCTGATTCGATGCCATAGGCACCTTCTCCGAAATACACAAGGTTCAAATATGTTTCAAGAATCTTCTGCTTGGAGTATCGAGCATCAACGCTCATTGCCACTAGACTCTCAGCAATCTTTCTTGCATAGGATTTGTCACGAGGATTGAGGTATAGATTGCGAACCACTTGTTGAGTGATAGTAGAACCGCCTTCCACTACCCGACCTGCCTCATGATTGCGTCTAGCCGCCCTGGCGATTCCCACCGGATCTATACCTGAATGGTCATAGAAACGATGATCTTCGGCAGCTACAATTGCTGACTGCATGTTTTTCGAGACCATAGAGATCGGAACAACTTTCTGATCTCCATGTTCCTTCAACTTATAGACGAAAATGTCTTTGGTGTCATAAATCTCAATGCCGCGATCAAGCTGCTTGAGCGTCGGCAGACCGGCCAACGCTACGTGAGCTCTCAGGTTGAATATCCTTGGAAGGATCATTGCACCAAGAGTGATGGCAACGACTGAAATTCCAGCGCACGAAAACAATAGTATCTTGGCGGGTTTCGTGAGGTGGAATGTACGCTTGTTATTGTTTGGCGATTTGCTCGCCTTCCGCGGTAGTCTTGGTTTAGAGCTTTGCATGATTGGATTTTCACTCACTGGTTTCAGGTTTTTTCTAGCGCGAGAATCAATCGCAAATGCCTATTTCTTCACTCGCATGAAAGGAATAAAACGTGAAGATCCTTATGAATGGGCATTATCCATTAATGCACAACGCAGATTCGACATTACCTTATACAGATCGTGCTACCAATCGAGAAACAGATGGCAAGGCAGATCCATCGCGTATAAAGTAGCTGGGTGCGGGTTTTGCAACTGTAAGTAGGTATGTTCATCCTTTAGATCATTGCCGGACATTCCTACTGGTCAGAGGACATTCTGGAGGAATCTCATTATGCGTACGACGACATCGAAGACCCCGACGATGTTTTGCGTTCTATCACTTCTACTGATTGCAGCAAATTGTCAGCCTGCACTCTCGGATACGAGTGGCGATGATGTCCAAACGGCAGAGGTTATAGCCCAAACCAACGCTAATGATTCTGCCAGCTCTAATGAAAAAGACACTACTGATGGAGCGACCAAAGCTTCTGAGAGCAGAGAAGTACAAGCTCAGCAGGACGGCAAGTTGCCGTCAGTGCCGCAAACAGCAGCCGCTGCTGCGGATCCTATAAAACAGGAAGACAATCGTCAGCAAAAGAATCTCGATCAGAAAATGATTGAATCGTCCAATCAGCTCCCAGGCGTGAACATCCAGCCGGACGAGTTTCATGAAGAAAAAAAGGGTTTCTCGGTAGGAGATTTGAATCCATTTAAGTGGATATTCAAGCCAGTTACCGACATGCAAAAGCGTGTCATCCATTTGGAAAAGCAGATGATGCGATTGGAAGGTCCGATTGCTAATCTGCAGAAGCCGATGATGGGTTTGCGTGAAGACATGGTCTCCGTCCAGGACAAAATGAAGTTGATGCGTGGTGACATGGGTCAAGTCAGGACCAAGATGGACGGTCTGCAGGGGAACCTCAAGGGCATCGGCGGTCAGATGACCCACGTCGACAGTCGAATAGGCAGTGTGCAATCACAATTGAAGCAAATCCGCGGTCCTATCGTTGCTTTGCGCGATCCGATTCTTGATTTGCAGAAACCGCTTTCCAGTGTCGGTGGCGAGCTTCAGACCTTGAAGTCAGATTTACACGAGTTGAAGGATGTTGTGAAACTGACCAGTACTCTCATCCTGATCGCAATCATATCGGTTGGATTGATCATTTGTGTTGGCACACCGATTGCAGCTCTGTTTGCTTATCGTAATCGCAGATGGATCATGGAGAAGTTCGGAAAAGTCGACAGCAGAGAAGGCGCCGATCCGCTCGAGAAACAGGAAGACAGAAAACCACTGGCCTCGTCACGCAGGTAGAACTCTATAAGTATGCTCGCTGAAGGATCAAACTGGAAGCGCAGTCAAATGAAATATCAGGTTGGACCGTTCCCATGACGAATCGACGGTTTGACCTGATTTTCGTTGGTGCAACAAGAATGCAACAACTGACCGCAACAATGGAATTATGCGAAAGTTTTTTCAACGAACGACGAAACAAGACAAGAGTGACTACGTTGGAGAGCCTTCGCGATTCGAATTTTAGCAAATAGTCCTTGAGCATATGATGCCGGTTGTGGCGTCCAGATATGCCTTTGCAGAATTGTTACTACGAACAGCGCCGGTTCGACACGGTTTCATGGGGTGGGAAAATGATCATACATCGTGTAATTTCGTCACTGCTGATTACCGTAGCAGTATTACCTGCGGTGTCGCTGCAAGCTCATGCGCAGGCTAGTTTGAGGTCGCAGGCCCGGCCGGGCGATCGCGGGAGGACCTCGTTGAGGACAAATAACCTGGGACGATTTATGTCGATGAGAACCTCCAATCAGCGAATTCTAATACCTGCAACAGGTCTTGGAGGACTGACACCGATATCCGGTCCCCGGGGGCGTAACGGACTGCCTCCCACAGTTCTGGATGGTTTTGTCAGGAACGCCGGTGGGTCCGTGGATAGAATTTATGGTGGTGAAGGAGAAGGCGGAGGCCTTCCTCGCTACAATGAATTTACCCCAGAGCACAGAATCGATCGAGGTATAGTTGGTGACCGTGCCGCGGGACTTACAACAGGACACGGATCGATGTTACCATCCGCCTGGGGCGGCGATCAGAAGGTAGACACAGAGCCTGACACCCGCTCAGGAAGCCCGAATGCTGGTATGCCTGCCAATTGGAATTTGCCTGCTGCTGCTCAAAACAACCAGCGTGGCGACATGAATGGTGATCCTGCGCCAATTGGCAGTCACCATTCACCGCCACCTGGTGAGCCCGAGAGTGAGAGTGGGAGTGAAAATACATTCGGCTTTGAGTTTGATGAGCTACCTTGACCAAGCGACTTCAATTTGTTTTTTCCACGTGAACCTGACGGACAGCAATCGCATTCGCTCGGCACCCCGTGAAGAGTTCGAGCGAATGTAATTGCATTTTGCATGTGTTCCAGTCCGCGCAGTAGCCGCATGATTCCGGTGCAGCAGCGCAAAGGATTGATGACCTACACCAATTGATTGTAACTATTTCCCCCTGAACCTAACGACAGCAATCGCATTCGCTCGACACCCCGTGAAGAGTTCGAGCGAATGCAATTGCATATTGCAATGGTTCAAGTCTGCGCAGATAGCCGGATGATTCCAGTGGAGCAGCGCAACGGATTGATGACCGATACTAATTGATGGTAATTATTTTCCCCCTGAACCTAACGACAGCAATCGCATTCGCTCGGCACCCCGTGAAGAGTTCGAGC
>CAYTDR010000203.1:0-10288 GCA_964436185.1 uncultured Candidatus Obscuribacterales bacterium
GGAAGGCAAGCACCACCCACAATGTCAGCAGAAAATAGCTGAATGGCTCGGCATAACACAGCATCGTGTTGATAATTGCAGGAGGGTAAACGCACATCATTACGGCCGCTATCAGGCCCGCCCTGTTCCCGAACGCTTTTCTTCCGGCGAGATAGACGAGCATGCAGCAGAGCGCGTCGATGACTGCATTGAACGACCCAAACGTTCTTGCATGGTTGGCAAAGTCGGTAGATTGAGCGATTCCCGATACTAGCTGGACTATTGCCAGGAAACTTGTATAGACCGGTCCGTCCAGGAGGAGTCTGTCTGCAAGCGCGCTGGAGCCGAAAGCACCGACGCTTCCAGCAGATGTTGTCGTGTGCGCGGTCAGACTGGAAAGAAATTGCCCGAAGCTCGATGCGGACACAATCGCTTGCGCCAGTACCTGCCCTGTTTTCAGAAAGAAAAATCCGTCACCGAAACTGCAAAGACGGTTCTGGCAGGAGGAAAAAATGAAAAACAGCCTGATAGACAACCCCAAAAGAAAAATCATCAGGGGTGTCGCCCAAATGGGCCATCGTTGAACTTTCTGCAATCCGGTCGCCTCATATGCGGGCAATAAGTCCCACATTGAAATGCTGACAACCTTTACATCAAAAAACGTTAAAAGGTTTTGAGAATGGCTGACCCGGCAGTCGCTGCCAGAAGAAGCGTTCGCCGCTTTGCAGGCGTATGTAGCCTGAAGACATCGGGCCGCAGGCGAGATAGTGAAACTTACATTATCCGTGCTTAGTACACACCTTCACAACCTTGTGTATTATGAGCCCCTCCGACCCCGTATGAATATAAAACATAAAAGGTGCCAGAAAGTATGCCTGCGAGCATCAAAATCGCTAGTGAATCAACCTCATCTTCGACTGCAGCACTCGAAGGCAGCTCGGTCGAGCGTCAAACCGGCGATGATGTGGGATTTTTCGGCAAACTACGACGCAACCGATTGGTTCTGGCGTTGGCGATTTTCCTTACTGCTTTTGCGTTGCGGTTCTGGCAAAACTCCTCGCTGGAGCACCGAGTTTGGTATTGTGCTGACGCGCAGAATTATCTAAGATCCGGCAGAGCGATAAATGTGGCTCTTACTCACACTTCCAGCGTTCAGAGCCTCGTCGACTACCTGCAGCAGGATGCTAAAAAATACAGCGGAATGTATCAGGCTTTTGGCTCCGACAATCTAGTCGACCGGCTGTCTGTCGACGGGCCGATATTTTCGCTTTACCTCGCGGCAGTCCAAAACATTGTCGGGATTGATGCTCAGAAACCTCAATATGAGCAGGCTGCGTTCAAGATCTCGGTTGCGAACTCCGTCCTTGATTCACTTACTTGTGTGATTTTGTTTGCCATCGGCACAACTCTGTTCGGCCTTGGCAGTGGTGCTGCAGCTGGTGTCATATACGCACTCTATCCTGCTGCTATCGTGAATACGCAGTGGTGTATGAGCGAGAACTTTTCTGCCTTCATGCTGGTCATCGCTGTTTGGGCATTGACTCGTCTTGTCGCGCCGCCCGCCCGTACTGGGTCGATGGGGCTTCTTGTCAGAGGCACTGTTTGTGGTCTCATCGTCGGTTTGACGGCGCTTACAAGACCCCTGTTTCCTCTGCTGTTACCGTTCTTGCTTGGCGCAGTGGGGCTTTACCAGGTTATACATTATCAAGCAGGTTCCATTCGACTGCGGACATCCCGGAAGGGCATACTGGCTGTGTTGGCTATGGTCGCTTCGTTCATGATAGCGGTCGCGCCCTGGTTGATCTATACACAGACCGCCTTCGGTCATGCATCATTGTGCGTCAAGCGGTTGCCTGCGTACAACCTTATCTCCGGCAATATGTTGATCGGCAATGGATGGACACCGTTTCCCACCAAGCTGGAATTTCCCGAAGACCTCAGGCAGTCGACGTCAATGATTCTTGCTGATGCCGCAGCGCATCCAGCGGAGTTCGCGCTGCTTGAATCGAAGAAAGTCGCGAGGCTCTGGTCCGGTGTCTGGAATGATTGTAAGTACTCAGTTGCTGGAATTCCTGTCGCTGCGCAAACAGTTTTGCATCAGCTACTGCTGTTCCTCTCGTTCCTCTGGTTCGTATCTGCGTTGTCGCGTGCGAGGAAAGGGCTGCGTGACAGGGAAGTAATCGGCAGCCTTGTTGCAGGGTCGGTTATCGGCGCCCATGCACTCTATCTCGCATTCATCTCTATGAACAGGTACGCATTCACGAGTATGCCGTTCGTCGCTCTCACTGCTGGAGCTATGATCATGTTTGCTGCCGGTAGGGAGAAGCAGGAGCGATCGCGCTATCTTCTATTGGTGGTTGTGTTTGCTGTAGTGGCGGCTTTGACGAACGAACTGCGTTCAGCAACTTCGTTCTTCGCTGGATTTACTCCAGCCAACTTTTCTTTCCTTGTGCCGTGGGCAGTATCCGCTCTTGCGATACTCGCTTACCTGATGATCTGGATTCATGCTTACCGCTGTCTGGCATCGAAGAAACAACCTGGTGCGAAGAGCCTGGTTGCGCTGGCCGCGGGACTGTTGGCTGTCGGAGTTGGTATCATAGGTAGTGTGGTGGGCTCGTACTCGTGGACACAGTGGAAAGCCCCGCTTACATCGGACGGAGTAATACAAAGACTATTCATTCCCGCGAACCTCGGTCCGGTCGCTGCAACTGCGATGGTGATTCTCGATTTGCAGGACGACGCTCCGCTTCCTCTTCTGGCTCTCGATGTGAATGGTCATTCAGTGACGACTACACCGACTCCTTTATCGATGTTGCAACTCGACAATGATTCAATTGTAAAAACCATGGCTATTCAGTCGAGGCTCACTGATAAAGACTTCCGCGCGTATCGGCATTGGTTTGCCGTGACTGTTCCATCCAGTCAACTGAGGTTCGGGGAGATAAACTCAATCAAGGTTGCCAATGCAGACAGGCGGGCTGGAGTCTCCATATATGGTGACTATTTGAGTTCTGCGAACTCTGACCAAAAGTCCGATGGTGTTCAGCATTTGCCTTCAATTACCGCACTATCCTGGAATCACGCGGTAGAAAGCTGTGAGTACGCGGAGCCGGTGGAATTTCGATTTCCGGAGATGATCGATTTGCAAGGACAGGCTGTTGATGCTGCTCGCATAAACCCGGACGGCAAGGAGAACCAAGACCTCTCTTCCGCGTCAGGCCATCAGTGGGGGCGTTATCGTGTGCGAGTGCTCGTGCGCCCGTTGTCCGCGAAGGAACGCGAAGCAAAAGACTCGTCTCTCTCGAGCGCTAACAGTCAAAATTTGACTGTCGCTAAGCAAATGGAATCGTCTGGTGGAAATAATGAAACCGCAGGCGCGCGAGCCTCAGCCGAGAAGAGTTCTCCGACGGGTACACCAGGAACTCATGAGCGCGTTGGGCAGAGCGAACTGAGAGCCGAGCCGCTCATAGTACCGGCACAAATTGCCAGCGTCCAACCTGAATCTTCGAGCATATTGCTGCCGCAGAATAGCCGGGAGCAAATGTCTGATGGTGGAAATCCGGCTACCTTCTATCTCACTCCGGGAAGTTTGGACGTCACGAAGCAGGTCTCCGGGCACAATCTCGTACGGTTTAACTGTGAACTGAAAACGGAGAAGAAGCCAGGGGTTTCATACGTTAACATCATCTTCACCAATAGTGGTGGCACTAGTTGGACTTCCTCCTGGCTGCCGGACTGCATTCCCGTCACCAGCGAATGGAAGAGCTTCGCCTTCCAAGATATATTGCCACCGGAGATTAGCAAATCGCCAAAGGTATCGGTGCAAATAGTTTTGACGCCGTTTACGCACGACCTTTTGTTCAATGGCCAACGAAAGGCAATGAAGCGCAAGGTCTTTGCTCGCAACGCCAAGCTGGAGTTCTCACAAGGAAACGCACCAGCCAGATCCGACTTGAGCCGCTGGACCGTCCTCTAAACAAAGCGGGTTTCGAGCCTATACCCGGAACGCAGGCGCGGATTTCGTCATCGTCGGACCAAGTCGGTGTCGAAGTTGTCGAACGCCAGGCATCGTTCTCGCTGAGAGGCGCGAGCATGAAAGAGGTCTTCGGTTCAGCAATGTCATTGTGGAGGTGTATAAGTATCAGGATCTGTTGGTGGGGCAAAGGGACTCTGTCTGCGGCTATTCACCTGATCTGTAATATCGCGATAGGTTGTAGAAAATGGTGGACGAAGCTGTTCGGCTTCGTTGTCTGTGACAGAATCTCCAAATCTCTGCTGGAGGAACTGAAGCTTTTCACTTTTGTAATTCTTCCTCAGTTTGTACAGTTTGTCAGACTCGCGAACATACGTTGGATCCTTCCATTTGTCCGCTATGGGATCGCCACCATTCGCTGGCACTATTGCATTTATCAAACCGGATCCTACCATTAACAGCAATAATGCTAAGGTCGACAACCCGCTAATTGGCGCTGCAGATGACTGTTTCTGGCGATGTCGTACGAGTTCGCATGCTTGGGCGATCGATTGTGCTGTGAACTGTCGTTTGGATTGGAATTCTTGCTGGTTCGCGGATGAGGTGGTGGCACCATAGGTAGTGTCGACATTTGTCTGTTTTCCACCAGGACTTTCGGCGCTAGTATTATTGCCGGTCTCTTGCTCATTGCCGAATGATGTATTCGTCCGGCTTGACGAACTACTATCGGAGCTTTCCATTGTTGCATCAGCATTTGTTTTTGCTTGCTGCCAACCGGAGGTACCAGCGCGAGAGCCGGCATTGTTTTGCTGTGAATAGGCAGTCTCCGACTCCGTGTCGAAAGCTGACGTACGCTGCTTATGTACTTTCTCTTGCCGCCATTGTTGATCTTCTTGCCACCTCCGATGCGCTGCTTCTTTCGCTACGACGCTGTCTTCCGGTTGGCACTCACAATCACTGCCCCTGTGGTTTTTCGCAAAATGCTCCTTGAGAATCTCCCTTGCAGCATTTATTTTCTTCAGCTCGAGGTCCGCTTCTTCTTTGTCTTTTTCCGATGAAAACCGATCGGGATGCCAGACTCTAACTAGTTTGCGATATCGGTGCATAACGGTTTCCATCGGTACGCCGGGCTCGAGTCCAAGTTCAATAAACGCTTGTTGAACTCTATTCACCGGTTTCTCCATGGGAAGAACTCGATCCTTGAGCCTGTTTGAAATGCTGCCATTCGGCGTATTCTCGTTCCAGATCTCGCAGCTCTCGTTTAACAGTTTCAGTGTATTTTCCGATTTGGTCTGATTCCTTCTGCTGTGAATTCAATCGTGTTTCTATTGATTTCGCGCACGACACGGAATAAGCGATCGTGCAAACAAGGGTTGCAGTGTGAAGCCATGATGGTGGACTTTTCAGTTTCACGGAGGGCTTACTTACCTGTGTGAAAGAAGATGCCAATCGTTGCATCGTCGAATTTTTCAAGTGCGCAAATGACTGAGGATCGAGGTTCGGCTGGAGTGGCTGCCACTCCATTTCTATGATTGAAGTATTCGACGCAGCTTTCTTCTCGAAAGCGAATTGCAACCGAACATTCGCCGCTGGTCTAATAAGAAATTGGGAGGATGAGCCAGTGATCGCAATGGTAGTATCGGCGGTTAACGCCTTTGCGGTATCATCTGTAGTGACAATCCATTTTTGTCCGGTTTCTGAACCGATTGCTCCGAGAACTCGTTTAACTTCTTCGAACGCCTCTGACAATGACAGTTCGCATTCGAGTGTATCAAAGAACATCAATTCATCATTGTTGGAGCTCGTTGTTCGCAGCGCCTGACTGACCCAGGCAAATATAATCAATCCGACCCAAAGTCCGGATGCAAAATCATGTAATGCCAGTTGCCCAGCAATCCCCGTTCCTATTAATGCTGCGAAGGTGGCGACGATGAATCTCATGATTGACATGTCTGAGCTGTTCAAATGGCTTAAAAAGTCTATTCTCTGTTACCGAACTGTAGGTATCAACTTTTGCCTTCTTCCAATCTTCCTTCCCCTGCTGTCGCCGTTCGCTCCTGCCGCCTAAACTTCGAGTCTCAGTGGATTCGCAATTAATAATGATTCACGTTTGCAGACTGAGGCGAAGCAGTGCACAGTATTGGGAGCGCGAGAAACCAAGATAAACAACTCCGCTCCTGGAACCTCAAAGGAGAGCCTTTATAGCTCTACGTGCTCTTACCGCCGTTGGGCTGTCCTGTACTTTTGAACTACAGAAATGACGATGAACAACTTCGAGTCTGGCCGCAGCATGTTCAGAGCAAAAGCAAGAGAATGACAATGAGAACAGCGCAATCACCGGCTGGTTGCTATACGGCATGACAACCAAGCTGTGAATGCCCGTAGACCGTTTATTTGTCTTTTGCAGTTTTCGCTTCCGACAGCACAAGCTCTAACTTCTTGATTGAGGTCTGCGTCGCTTTCAGTTCAGGCGCGTCTTTGCCCAGCTGTAGCTCGCCAAAACGAAGGAGCGATTTTCCCTCATTCAGCATCCGCTCGTAGCGTTCGATTTTTTCTTCTTTCGAGAGCGATGCAAACGACTTATGCTCCATCGACCAAACTTTGGCGTAAATGGCGAAGAGCTTATCGATCTCCGCTGCCATGGTCTCGCTACCTTCTCCTTCCGGACGTAGCTTCAGGCCCTCAGTCAAACTCATGGTAAGTAATCGGCGAGCCCCTTCGACGTCGCCTTTCTTGATGCTTGCGTCTGCCTGGTCTCTGTATGTCATCCAGGTTTGCTGGGCGGGTGTGTTTTGTTGACATCCGCAGCAAGCGAAGCAGAATGTCAGAAGACAAAGTCCAGTCAAAATCGATGCGACACGCTCTTTCATTCCGTGAATCATTTGTTCAACCTGCTGTCGTTTCGAACTTTCACCCGAGCCAGGTATGTCAAAAGTATTCAAGTGACGCTGGTCGATTGAACGCTCATGTGTAAAACGGGAGCATCGATTGGTCCGATCTTCCGACAGCCAGGCACCCGATTTGTGATACCACGATAGCCTTCCGGTTCAGCACTCCGCGAGAGTGGTGACGGTCGTGGTTACGCAGCACGGAACTCAAGTTTCGGTAACTTGATTGCTGGCTATGAGCTTATTGTACCCCTTGAGCATTCAGCTGAAGGTGATGTTTTACGATTGGTGTCTGTCCTTGCGGAGTTAGTACCGCACGTTGATTTGCGGCGTTCTAACCGTGGCATCGATTGTTGTCGGCGAGCTCCACATGACCGAAGGTCGGTATCCTGCTGGCGGATTAACCGGCGGGTTGACCTGTGGGTTATCCTGCGGCGGAGCAACCTGCGGCGCCACATCCGGATTCACCTGAGGTTGCGGTACGTAACCCGGACCTATTGGTGGAACATACTGCGGCTGCGGAACGAACTGCGGCTCTACCAGTCCAGGCTGAGGAACGTATTGATTTTGAGGATTGTACGGATCGAGCCTGGGATCGTAATTGGGATTGGATGGGTCTATCCGGGGATCGTAGCCAGGACTGGACGGGTCGAGTCTTGGATCATATTGAGGATTGTACTGAGGCTCGATTTGAGGATTGTATTGCGGCTCAATCTGAGGAATGAACTGAGGCTGACCTTGAGGATTGTATAGTGGATCAAGCAGCGGGTTGTATTGCGGCTGACCTTGCGGATTGAGAGGATCCACGAGACTTACGTCAGGAATGAATTGCGAACCCCGCTGTGGGTCACTCCAAATATTCACTACGAAGGCAGGATTATCCGTCGTGGGCACATTCGTAGTTTGATCGAAAGGATACAGTGGGTCTGGAACGTAGGTATTGTCTTGGAGCGGCGTGGTGCTGTCAAACGGCTGTGTACTGTCCAGAGGTGGAACGGTACCCACCTGCGGTTGTGTGGTGTCCTGCAATTGAGGTAGTGTTCGATCACCCGAAGACGCCCGCGGCTGGTCGCCGGGACCAGAGATTAGTCCATAGAGACCGAGGTCTTCTATGAGGCTTCGTTGTCCCTCGCTGGGTGCTTGCCTAGAGGTATCGTTGAATAATGCTTGATCGCCAGCCATGAGATTTCGATTTCCTGAACTGTCTGAGCCTTGCTAATCTTCTTCTGATCTTCAAATGATTCATCAATTGTTTGAGACTGGCAAGGTTCTTCCACCGGTTTCTCCCACGGTAACCCTGGCTTTTTAATGTAGAGCCGAACATCGTCCTAAACGGCGTCAGTTTGGATATCACGTCCTCAGCGGATGTGAAATTGAAGGGCAGGCGAACTCCGAGGGTACAAGAGTATGAGGACTCTTGCGTGGTCGGGTCGAGTCAATGAAGATTGAGAAGATTGAGGCAAATGACGATAAACGGCACGAGATGGTCGTTTGTTATCCCTTTTCTTCTAGATATCTGGCGATTCTCTTCGGTGTCACGCTTTTTCCTGTGGTACTTGTCGCTACGTTTTATCTGCTTATCGGCTTCGGCTTTCCTGACCTCATTCGTATGGATCCTCTCGACGCCATCGCTTTGAGCTTCGCGTGTGCGATTTTCTGTATGTTGATTTGCCCCGTGCTGGGTTTGTTGATTGTCCGCAGTCGATTGAAGGATATGTTCTCATTCGTGATCGAAGATGAGTCACTTAAGTTTCCTATTCACTTCGCGCCGGATCTGCTGTTCAAAAGAACAAGACGATGGGACGACATAGGTAACGTGGTTCTCGGCTCCATGCTGGTTTTCGACAAGCAGGGCGCGTATGAATACGACCTTGAAGCAGGTGACGACAATCGCAAATTGTTTATTCACTTCAAATCCGGAGGTCATGCGTGTGTTGACTTGAGGCGTCTTTCCAAAGATGGCGCAGAGAAGTTGTTCTTGGCGTTGGAGTCTTCCTGTCTCGAGTTCAGCAGATCTCCCCAGATGCGAATGGACAACGACGACAGTCGATTTATTCCGCAAAACGGAGACCAGACGGTTCGCATTCGAGCGAAAAGTTTCACGGAGCTCTGGGAGCAGGATTTACAAGATCACTTTTCCGCCACTAACTACGTCCCTCTCAAGAAAGGTACGCTTTTACAGAAGAGCCGATACCGGGTTCTCATGCAGATTTCCGCTGGTGGCATGTCGGCAGTTTACCTGGCGGAAACGCCGGAGAAGACACTTCGCATCATCAAAGAGTCAGTATTGCCGGCGACGCTAAGTGACTCTACAAGTAAGAAGGCAAAGGAGCTTTTTACCAGAGAAGCGGTCATTCTAACTAAGCTCAAACATCCTCAGATTGCCAGTGTGTTCGATTGTTTTTCTGAAGATGGCAGAGATTACTTGATACTCGATTTTATTCCAGGTCAATCGATTACTCAGCTCATAAGGCAGGCTGGACCCCAGAGTGAGGAAAGAGTGTTGGACTTTGCTAGTCAGCTTTCCGATATCCTCATGTACTTACATAGCCAGATTCCTCCTGTTATTCATAGAGACATCACGCCAGACAACATAGTGATCAGAGAGGATGGAAAAATTGCGTTGATCGATTTTGGCGCTGCCAATGAGTATCTCGGCGCGGCCACCGGCACGATGGTGGGTAAACAGTCCTATATTGCGCCCGAACAGTTTCGTGGCAAGGCAACCATTGCCAGCGACCTTTATGCCGTTGGCGGGTCGATGTTCTACATGCTAACCGGCAGGGATCCCGAGCCTTTGACGGCCTGTCATCCACGCGATTTCAAACCTCAAGTGTCCGTTGCGATGGATGATCTGATTTGTCGTTGTATGGCTCAGGATGCGGCAGAACGTGTAGCTACCGGAGTTGAGCTGCTGGAAAGAATAGAGAATTTCATGGAGAACAGTGGTGGCGTAATCAATATCGCTGGACGAGAAGCCGAAACGAGATGATCGTGCGATCGAGGCATTTCTGCCAGCCTCGGAAAGGGTGTCCGTTAGTTCTAAGCAATGCGAAACCGCGGAGGTGGTGGTGGCATAATCAGTCAAACTGAGCATCATGCCAAACAAATGCCATGACCTTGCACCCTAAGCACTCCCTATCCAATCGGTACTTCTTTTCCAGAGCACAGCAAGGTGCCGATGAATACAAGAGCTACTGGATCAGATTCAAGTTCCAGCGAGTCATGCGCAAGCGTGCGCAGGGAAGTAAGCGCTCATTCGCAATTATTCTGTCCGTACTAACGTTGATCTACCTCAGTGTTAGTGTCATGCAGATGACGGCACACCCGATCGCGGCTGTATTCCTGATCTTTGGATGGTTAATGTTCACAAGATTGAACCCGCTCTGGTTCATAGCGCTTATTTACCCTACTCATGTTGAACTAACCGAGAAAGGGATCCGTTATC